>CAZOHX010000800.1:0-1500 GCA_964579315.1 uncultured Saprospiraceae bacterium | reverse complement strand
AAAATTAGATTTATCTCAAATACGAAAAATCTTGATTAGAAGAAAATTAACAATTGAAAATTAAAAAAAGATTTATGGGTTTTTAAGTAGGTCATTTAAAGAATAATTGATATATTCATTTTTCTTTTCCTTTTTCAATCTGCTTAATTCATTTTTTGCCTGAATTTCTATCCAATACATTGGATTTATTTGAAATATTTCTCCGAAAATTAATGCCAGATTATAATTAATTGGTCGTTCACCTTTCAATATTTTATTCAAGTTGGAAGGCTTTAATCCAATATATTTCGAAAATTTGATTTGACTAATTTTTAATATTTTCAAATATTGTTTCAAAAACTCTCCTGCTAATTTTATATCATCATTTCCCGAATTGATGTAATCTTCAATTTTATATTGTAATGCCAATAATTCGACATTTCTTCTTTGGGAAATTGTCCTTTCCCTCGAAATATTTAATAATTTCGCCTGAAACATATCGAATTCATTGGAATTTACATCCATCTGATTTGTTAAAAGTCCAACGGCCGAATTATCTTTTTTATCTTTCATAGCATCACGTTTTTTTACTTAAATATTTGTCAATCAACATCTTACCATTCTCCCAATCTATATACATTCTCTGTCCTAAGGCCAATTTTGCTCCATATTTTGCCCTATATAAATCAATTAATTTGGTCTTTGACACAAAAACCAAGAAACCTTTATAAGCCCCTTCCAAAGTGAAACTTTTTCGACATGCATATGCAATCAATACTCCAGCAACATAATCATATTTCTTTTTTCGACCAACATTATGGGGAGCAATTTCCAATATGTCCATTATCAACATTTTTTCTTCTATTTTTAATAAAATAGCTCCTTCTATTGTTTTTGACTCAGTTTTTAATTTTAGCACATATCCATTTGATTGTGTATTCATCATTGCTTTTCGCCAATTAAATTTCCACCCATCTTTTTTCAATGGAACATTCTTTTTATCAATTGGTACTATTTCCGCTTCAACTAATTTATTACTAAATACATCTAAAATATATACCACTTTCGATATTGTTTAAGTTCATTGAACAGAAAAAATCTTGTTGATGCAAGAATTAAATACTACTCCATTTTATTACAAAGATAGTGTAAAATTATCAAAAATGTATAATTTATAGCAATAAAATTGTCGATAATGTATGTTTTTTTTATCAAAAGAAAATATATGGTTGAGAAGCTGAGCAATCCCAAACTTCGTTTGGAATTTGTTGAGTGCTGTGCAGTTGAGTTTGGTTTCTCAATTCTCAATTAAAATTGGGTTATTAGGTTTATAGGTTTATTTGGATTTTCTTTCAAAGGAGATCTACTCGAATGAGAAAAATAACAATTAATAATTAAAAAAGATCTACTCAAATAAGAGAAATCTTAATTTTGAGATAATTCGTAATTCCTAATTCCTAATTCCCAATTCCTAATTCCCAATTCCCTTTTGTCAGAATCAGGATTTACAGAATTTTTGGA
>CAZOHX010000799.1:0-1503 GCA_964579315.1 uncultured Saprospiraceae bacterium | reverse complement strand
TCTAATAATTGTTCGATATCATAAGTCACTCCCCACCGCACTTTAACTTTCATTGCGGTGATTTCATCATTCGTTTTCTCCCACAATCCATTGAAAGATTGCTTTGTAAATTCCAACATTTTAGGCATTTCAATCAAAACATCGTTTACCGTACCTATTTTTTTACGATCAAAATCATACCAAGGTCTATCCAAAAAAGTATTGATATAATTGGCATAAGTATATCCAGAATTTACAACATGAGATGAGATGGTCTGAATGGATTTACAATCTGAGTCTGTTGTTGAGCTATCTATAATTTTTGTAAAATCATCATTTTTTAAAATTATTAATACATTTACGAATTCATCAGCAGCTTTACGATACTCATCTATTAGTGCTAAAAGCATTTTATTTTTCATATTATTCTATTTTTTCAAGTCTTCCAGCGGACAATGTACAACAAAGTTAGATGCTATACAAAAACGATGTCACAACACGGACATTAATTTGAAGCAACAGCCCTTAGATTTGTTTCGACATTAATTATTAATAAATCAAAATTCATTTCACATGAAAAAGATATTTACACTAATACTGTTCATCGTAAGTGTTTGGTCTATCCAAGCACAAGTTACGGTAACCAACACATCTGATTATTGGACAAAGGATCAAATGCTTCTTGCCAATGAAATCAATGAATCAGGAGAACCTTTTGCAGAAGCACTAGGATACAATTTGGATGATTTAGATCCAATGACGCTAAACAGTCCAGATTCAATTGCCTATACTTTGGGTATTGAAAATTATGAATATTCAAGATACCAATTGGGAACAGTAATTTCAAGATCTGGAATTGGGCTACACATGATGTGGGCTCCTATGATTATGAAGGGTGCTGCAGGCATTACAGATCCAGATTTTGATGGAAAATACACAGGCGGTACTGCCAATGGATACAAAGAAGATGACTTATTGAAAAAGAGTATCAAAGGATTTGGTATGCGTGCACATTTTACACCATTTGCACATCCATGGCCTCAATTTGCTGAATTTCATCATGCAGATCCACATTTACCACAATCCGTTAAAGCTGGCTTTGAAACAGATTTTGCTTCTTTGAGATGGAATCGACAAAAAATGGACAAGATTCTTAATCTTAGTGGAATAGGTCTTTCCATGATGAAACAATATCTTTGGGCTGAAGACATGTTAAGTGCTTTACACGATGCAGATGAAAATGAAGTAGCGATTGCAGATGGCAATCCTGATGATGCAAACGGTGTTTTTGACGGTTCAAAAGGAATCTACTTTGGTGGAGATGGTGCAGATGGATTTATTGGACAAATATTAACAGCAGAAGCAATCAATAAAACACTTTTCATAATTAATAAATTGGCTTATGATGGTACTAGTCTTGGTCCAATCAGTCCTGCGACATACAATCCAATGGAAGGCATCAAGTATTTTCCACATCAAATTTCAGTTGAAGAAGGTATGGTAGCGGCAGGATTACCACCTAGA
>CAZOHX010000798.1:0-1513 GCA_964579315.1 uncultured Saprospiraceae bacterium | reverse complement strand
CGCACTCGCCTTAAAATCTTAATATCTAAATAAAACCAAGGGTTTCCCCTTAAATTTCAGGTTTTTGAAAAAAATATCAAAAAAAACTTGCTTCTATTATAATTATATCTGTATATTTGTGACAGATTATTAAAAGAGTTATACGCTCATTAAAAATTAATTATGTTAAAATTAGAATTTAATATTATTCATGTATCGATACCGCTAGGATTCTATCCAGAAAGTGAACGTTGCTTGGGTGATTTTACAAACGAACAATTCTAAATTAACTTCCTACCTTTTTGGTTTGCAGTTAATTAGAATTAATGCAAACTTAAATATCATGTTAAAATTTAAAGCATTATTCTATTATTAAGACGAATTGTCTTTGTAAAACTCTGTAGTTAAAGCGTTTGCTAGGACTATATGTTTCTTATGCACTCTTTTTGAGCATACTTTGATTCATATATCCAAATGAATTAGCGATTACTGTTTGAATAGAATTACAATCGTCGTAATTCGATCAAAAGCAGTTCCTGTTTACTATTTTCTACTTTTGAAAATGGAATGACATGGCGTGTATTACGAAAACAATTTATTCACACCCAAATTTCAATTGAAATTTAGGCTAGAAAAAAATATCATTTATCGTGTATTTGTGACATGGTAAAAATAGGATTTCTATGCCCTTTTTGAAGTAAAATGGTAAAACATCATGGATGAAATCCAAAGGATGATAAGCATACTATACCCAATAAAAACGAAATAGTCTGTAAAACCCATGGGTCAGCAATGACCTTGGGCTCTAATGACGCTATTACTCAGTCCTAAGTCTGAGATGAAAAAGTCAGAAGGTTAGATGTAAAGTGATACTTGGTCACAACCAAAAAACCAAAAGCCTCCCGAAGCAAATAGCTTCGGGAGTTAAATTATTTAAAAATATAAAAAAATGAACAGTTCATAAAATATTTAACAATACAAATCATAAAACTCATAACAATGGAACAAATCAAAAACAAAATCGAAATTTGGATACAAAATCAAAACGCAATGCATGTATCCATTGCAAAAGAGATTGGCTTGATGATCTTAGATGAACTCTTTCCAACCATTATTGGGATAGATTGGTTTGGAGAATTGTGGCAATATCGAGAAATCGTTGTTGCCAATACCATCGGTCAAAACGCATTAAATTTGACCATGTTGTCCAATGTATTCTTCATTTATTTGGTGCAGATTGTTCGAAGAAAATCACATCGTATGTGTAAAGTTTCTATACAAAAACTCGACACTACTAAAAATGTTTCTTTTTTCACATTGAATCAATGGATGGATCAGGATGCATTTAAGATTGAAATTATGTTTACTAAACTTTTGAAGTTTAGTAAACATAATCCCCCATTAGAAGATATTAATAAAGGAGGAGTTTCTACAATAGATTATAAAAATAAAATTCAAATCATTCAAAAATGGGCGGATCAAAATGAACTTATTATATCATGATTTGTACTATTTTAGTTAAACTTTTAAAACT
>CAZOHX010000797.1:0-1517 GCA_964579315.1 uncultured Saprospiraceae bacterium | reverse complement strand
ATGGGTCCAAAATATAATAAATATTATTTACGGATTTAAGTGTGGGAAATGTCGGCAACAAGATTTGAATTGAATGTTTATTTTAGCTGTGTAAATATCTTAATGTTTTCATCATATACGAATAAAAGATTTTCCTTTAAAAAGTTTTCCATTTTGGGAGTTAAATTGAATAAAATATACTCCTTTTGGAAAAGAATTGACTTTGATATCTATTTGATTCTTGCTGAAAATATTTTCTTTTAGAACAACTTTTCCTTGAGAATTAAAGATGGAAAATTTTCCAGTTATTTTATTTGGAAGACTTATGATTATTTTTTCCGAAGCAGGATTTGGATAAATAGTCATATCGGCAAATTCTGAAATATCACTATTTGCTGTAGGCAAATTCAAATCTGATTTTGAAAAATAAATACTATTGTACCAAGTCCCAAATTGCCCACCAAAATAATTGTTATTTAAATAGATGATAGAATCAACTGCCTGTCTAAATCCTACAATTATATCCTGATTTTCAAGTTGATAAATATGGGTGGCGAAAAGAAAATCGTTATAAAATTTATCTTTTAATTCAAAGGATGTCTTTTTATTTAATTGACCATTTTGATCCGTAACTAAGAATTCTATGTACATCTTTTTGTTACTTCCTGTTGATTTACCATCTTTGGTAGTGGATGTAGAAACTATGATAAATTTAGATGTGTTTTTAATTCTATCCAATTTAAAATGAATAGTACCCAATTGATCAAAAGTGGCATTGGGTAAGGAGAAACGATTTACTAATTTTCCAGAATAATCTAATACAGTGAATTGAGTACTGTTATCCGAATGTGTGTCAAGTACAATGAAATCATCGTCCACATAGGTTAAATGTAGCGATTTGTAGCTATCTTTGAAGTAATCTACTATGGAAAGTTTTTTCTCCAAATTCCATTTTTTGTCAAAAACTTGTAGGGATAAGTAATAATCATTGTCTTTTTTCCTGCTATAAATATAATTTAAAGCAATAATATTTTTAGTGGATGATTTAATATCTCCTAAATGTGTCCAATATTTTGTATAATCTATTTGGTCTGGCAAGCCATTAGAAATATTGTCAATTGTTTCCAATAAAGTACCATCTTTACCAACTTTTACAGCAGTAGTATTATTTGAAGTAACCACTTCAATGTTGTCATCGTCAGTTCTTGAGATATATTTAGGACCTGTGTTGAGGGTAAATTCAAAGGCAGAAGCGTCATCACCCTTTAGAAATGAATGATCAATGAAATCACCTGTATCTAAATCAAACGTTCTTTTTGAAAAATGTATTTTAGATGTATTATAAACAAAATCTTCAATATTTGCGGGAAATGCGAAATTAATAAATAAATGGTAATTGATTATTTCGAGTTGATGTTCATTGTTAATGTATGCCAATTTTGGTATTTCAACATTACCATTATTTTTAAGGTTGTATATTTGTTTCCATATCAAATCGCCCGTTTGTATGTTGATTTTTTCAATGTAGGCTCCACTGA
>CAZOHX010000796.1:0-1518 GCA_964579315.1 uncultured Saprospiraceae bacterium | reverse complement strand
GCTTTTATCAAATTAGCTTTTGAACCTTCCGCTTTTATGGTCGGACTAGGGCGTTTTATGCGCAATATTATGCCAGGATTTACCCAAAACAATCAGTTGGTATTAGAGCACATTTCTCGCTCTCCAGAAGTAGTAGAAGCCTACAAAAATGATCCTTTAGTGCACAATAAATTGACCGCTAGTCTTGGCATAGGCATGATTGAAGCAGCCCAAAAACTTTTTGCTTATAAGGGCGAAACTAAAATTCCAATGCTAATTATGCACGGTGGCGCAGATAAGCTGACTTCGCCAAAAGGCAGTAAGCAATTTGCCAAGCATATGACGGGCGATGTCACTTATAAAGAATGGGATGGGCTTTTTCACGAAATCCATAACGAGCCTGAAAAACAAGAAGTGTTTGAGTATCTACTTAACTGGATAGAAGCCAGAGTGTAATGCTCAATTGCACATACTTTTCAACTTTAAAGTCGTCTTCCAATTTCTACTAGTCGCTTGGACTTTGAGCTGTTTCTCTAAGTAATTATTGCTTAGTTTAGAGCGACCTGCCCCATTTTTGTATAGCAAATACACGACTTTTCCCGAAAGGGCAAACTCATCATCGCCGTTATATTTTTCTTGAAGCGTATTTACTTGGGCATCGCTCGGTTTTTCCGAAAGGAAGGCAACCGCAAGCTTTTTTATATCTCGAGTCGGCTCCTTGCGGAGAAAAGGATTATTCTGGATGACTTGCGTCAAAAAATGTGGGGAAAAAATAGTGATGGGTACATCGAAGCCATATTTGTCCAGAATAGCTTGATGAATGAGCGTTGTCAATGCTTCGGCAGGTTGCACATGACGGAAGATAATATTTCCACTTTGGATGTAAGTTTGTACATTTTCTAGACCAATTTTGCCTAAAAGCGTCCTAAATTCTGCCATAATGATCTTTTTTTGACCACTGACATTGATGCCACGGAGTAGCGCAATATAAGTTTGCATGTATCAATTTTAATGATTTTTGAGTGAATCTCAATTATCAGGAACGAAATTATGACTTTTTTTCGTTATATTTGTGCATCATTAAAATAAAAACACCATGATAAAGCACGTTTTAAAACTAGGAGCTCTTTTATTGATAGGCATCCTAGGCTATAATTATTTTTTTGGAACCGTCACAGAAAAGGCCAATTCCCAAAAAATATTCGGACAAGTCAAAGAAGTAGCTGTCTCTGTCAAAAACTTGGTCAAAAACGAAAAAACTAAATTTGATGCAGGAAAATATGATAAAGCGCTCCAAAAATTAGGCGGTGCCTACAAAGGAATTCGTGAAAAATTGGGTGGAATCGACAAAAAACTCCTTGACCGCATAGATCATTTAGACGATAGAAAAGCAAAGCTCTAAAAAGAAATTCAGCAGGTAGAAAAAACGGGTGATGTAGATAAGCAAAATGAATTACAGGAGAAACTAACAAAGTTAGTCGAAGACACCGAAAAGGTAATTAACTCCATCAAGCAAGAGTAACTAAACGGAGCCGAGCG
>CAZOHX010000795.1:0-1525 GCA_964579315.1 uncultured Saprospiraceae bacterium | reverse complement strand
AAATTTTTAATAAAAAGCGAAAGTTACATCAAGTAGAAATGCGATTCAAATTGTTCTAATTGCTTGCATGGTCAAATTGGCCTTGTCAAATCAAAACAAGCCGGCACTGCAAGGCCTAATGTGTAATTTGTTAACTGTGTTTTCCTTAGATCTTTTGTCTTACTAAAATTTATTCTGGTATTTTCTTCGATTTTGAATGAAAGATAAAAGATAATTGTTCACAAAAAAAATGAGGTTGCAAAATATTTTTAAGTGAGGAAAACCAAAACATTTTGCGTTATATTTCTCATTCGATTGAGAGCGTATCCACTTGATTCCAGGGGATGATTGCCGTATCCAATAATGTCATTTGTTCAGAGCCGCCGAAAACAATTTGGGGAATGACAGACAATCCGTTTTCTTTCCAATGATTTAGAGCATTCTGTAAATTTTGAACCGCCCGTACGTGGACCGTCATCCCTGATTTTGCTTCAATGGCTAAAACTTGATTTCCCGATTCAATGATAAAATCAATTTCCTGGCCGCTATGTGTGCGCCAAAAATAAATGGAGGGTTTTTGTCCTGCATTAAAAAAACGCTTTATTAGTTCGGCAAATACCCAGTTTTCAAATATTTCTCCACGTAAAGGATGAACTTCAAGATGATTTATTGATCGTATACCCAATAAATGACAAATTAAACCGGTGTCATAAAAATAAATTTTTGGCCTTTTAATAATACGTTTTCTAAGATTTTTATGATATGGTTCGAGTAATTTTACGACATAACCGGTTTGCAGAATGATCAGCCATCGTACAACTGTTTTGTGATCAATCCCCAGCTCATTTCCCAAACGCGAGGTATTTAACAATTGCCCCACTTGTCCAGCTAAAATGCGTAAAAAACGTGTAAAGGTTTCCAGATTTTGTATTTGGGATATTTGTCTGAGATCTTTTTGAAGATAGGTAGAAATATAATCGGCGTACCATCGTTCGGGACGAATCTTACGATCATAGATCGGGGGGTATGCGCCCGTAAACATCATTTTGTCCAGATTATTTTTAAAAAAACGGCCTCTTTTTAATTCGGCCAGACTAAACGGTAATAATTCAAGAAGAGTGGTCCTGCCCACGAGACTTTGAGTAATTTGCGGAAGTAAACCGAAGTGTTGCGATCCGGTTAATACAAATCGACCGGGCGTGGGATTTTCATCAACTAAAACCTGAAGAAAAGAGATTAAATTCGGGACATGTTGAACTTCATCTAAAATCGCCCCTTTGTGAAATTTTGTTAAAAATTGATTCGGATCCGTTGTAAAGTATTCTCTTTGAAGCGGATTTTCAAAATTAATGTAGGGTAGCCTGGAAAAAAAGTGGCGTGCCAGGGTGGTCTTTCCCGATTGTCTTGGTCCTGTAATCGTAATTACCGGATATTCTTTTACGGCAATTGCTAATTCCCGTTCTAAATCACGATGAATCATGACTGTAGTTTAATACCTGATAATTGGGAATGCAAGTCCCAAATATCAGGTATTAGTTGTTACGCT
>CAZOHX010000794.1:0-1525 GCA_964579315.1 uncultured Saprospiraceae bacterium | reverse complement strand
CAACTCTTCAGCAAAAATGCTCGCAATAGCTAGGCTATTACTGTGCTTTTTCCTTTCGATTTGAACAAAATCTATTTAAAAATATATACGCATAAACATATTTCCACCTACTTAAATATAATTTATATGAAAAATATTAACTTCAAAGGAAAAAAGGTATTAATAAGAGTTGATTTTAACGTTCCATTGAATTCAAAAATGGAAGTAACCGATGATACTCGTATTGTTGCAGCAATTCCTACAATAAAATATGTTTTAGAACACGGTGGCAGAGTGATTTTGATGTCGCATTTAGGTCGTCCTTTGAAGAAATTAAAAGAGGACGGGACAATCGATAAAGAAAAATTTTCATTAAAGCACATACTTCCTACTCTTTCTAAAAAATTAGGGATTCCTGTTCAGTTTTCTTCTGAAACCGTAGGGGACACTACCCAAAAAATGGCAAACAATCTCAAGAATGGAGAAGTCCTTTTATTAGAAAATACTCGTTTTGAAAAAGGCGAAAAGACTGGAGATATTCATTTTGCACAACAATTGGCAAATTTGGCAGATATTTATATCAATGATGCCTTCGGTACCGCTCATCGTGCTCACGCATCTACGGCTGTTGTAGCAAATTTTTTCTCAAAAAGTCACAAAGCACTAGGTCTTTTGATAGAAAAAGAAATGCAAAATGCCAATAAAGTACTGAACCATCCTACGCATCCAATGACCGCAATCGTAGGAGGAGCCAAAGTATCAGATAAAATTTTATTATTAGATAAATTGATAGATTCAAGTGATAATATCATTATCGGAGGCGGAATGGCTTATACTTTTTTCAAGGCAATGGGAGGCGAGATTGGAAATTCTCTTTGCGAAGATGACCGATTGGATACTGCCAAGAAATTACTAAAAAAGGCCAAAGCAGAAAATACCAATATCTATTTACCTATGGATTCTGTCATTGCAGACGAATTTAGCAATAGTGCTCGTGTGAAATTAACAGATAGTGATAAAATCCCAAAAGGTTGGATGGGGCTAGATATAGGTCCAAAAGCCATAAAATCTTTTTGTGAAGTTATTGAAAATTCAAAAACAATTTTGTGGAATGGTCCAATGGGTGTTTTTGAAATGGATGCCTTCGCTAAAGGAACAAAATCTATCGCCCAATCCGTAGCAAATGCCACTCAAAAGGGAGCTTTCTCCTTAATAGGAGGGGGCGATTCTGTCGCAGCCATCAAAAAAGTTGGGCTAGCGGATAAAGTCAGTTTCATCTCTACGGGTGGTGGTGCGATGTTGGAATACTTGGAGGGAAAAGAGTTGCCTGGTCTTAGTTTGATTAGGAATTGAGAATTAGGAATTAGGAATTAGGAATTAGGAATTACGAATTATCCCAAAATGAAGATTTTTCTCATTCGAGTAGATCTTTTTTAATGATTAATTGTTAATTTTCTTCTAATCAAGATTTTTCGTATTTGAGTAAATCTAATTTTTTAAGAAATATCAGCTCTGTGAAACTCTTTTTAGCTCTGTGAAACTCTGT
>CAZOHX010000793.1:0-1535 GCA_964579315.1 uncultured Saprospiraceae bacterium | reverse complement strand
ATACCAATAGCCGTGAAACATTTTCAAATTTTATAAACTTTACAAAATAATATTGCAAAATACTTCCCCAAATTTCGTCTATGACAAAAATTATTGACTGTAAAATATCAACCACTAAAATGGATGGCTTTGGAATGTCGAATATTTAAATTAGATTTTGTTCAAATCACACTTGCTTCCCACATTTTGTCACACACTCATTTGATACCTATTCAATCGTAAAACAAGTAAAGTAAGTAGTTTGTAAAATACGCATTTACCGACATTGAGTCAATTTTTCAATAGAAATAAAATAAATATAGTACAAGTCTTTACATATATAAAATTTCCTTTTATCTTTAACCTATTTTAGGATGCAATGGTATTGAAAAGTTATGAGTAAAACGCTAATTCCCATATCAGAAGAAGAGTTTTCGGAAATCGAAAAGGCTTATGAGCACATGATTACGAAGATACCAACGAAAGTTGATAATATTGATCTCGTAAATATGAAAATGGCATTTCTACTTGCAGAAAAAGCCCATAGTAGCCAACGAAGAAAATCTGGTGAACCTTATATTTTTCATCCCATTGCTGTTGCACAAATTTGTGCTGAAGAAATAGGTCTAGGGCCTACCGCAATTATATCAGCCCTTCTTCATGATGTAGTAGAAGATACACCAATCACTTTGGATGAGATCACTGAAAAATTCGGAGAGAAAATTGCAGAAATCGTTGATGGATTAACCAAATTAGATTCATCCTATAATGCAAAAAGTCATCAAGCAGAAAATTTCAAAAAAGTACTAAGTACACTTACTAAAGATGTAAGGGTTGTATTGATAAAAATGGCAGATAGATTGCACAATATGCGTACTTTAGGCTCTATGCCAAGACATAAACAACTCAAAATCGCTTCTGAAACAGAATTTATTTACGCACCCCTTGCACATAGATTGGGACTATATGCTATAAAAACAGAATACCAAGATTTAATTTTAAAAATTAAAGAACCCGCAACCTATAAAGGAATTGCGAGAAAATTGCAAGAAACCAAAAAACAACGAAATGAATATATTAAAAAATTCATTGAACCATTGGAAGGAAGAATCAAATCTCTAGGATTTCCTTTCCGTATTCAAGGTCGTCCAAAATCTATTTATTCGATTCTCAATAAAATAAAAACCAAACATGTAACCTTTGAAGAAATATACGATCTATTTGCCATCAGAATTATCATTGATGTTCCTAGAAAACAAGAAAAAACAAGCTGTTGGATGGTATATTCACAGGTGACAGATATTCATCAAGCCATTCCTGAAAGATTAAAAGACTGGGTATCCACTCCAAAATCCAATGGTTATGAATCACTTCATACTACTGTCATCGGTCCTGAAGGTAGATATGTGGAAGTACAAATTCGTTCTGAACGAATGGATGATATTGCAGAACGTGGCTTCGCAGCTCATTGGAAATATAAAGGAGTTTCTTCTCAGCCTAATGTATATGATAGGTGGTTGCAAACTGTACGAGAATTGTTGGACAATAAAAATACA
>CAZOHX010000792.1:0-1537 GCA_964579315.1 uncultured Saprospiraceae bacterium | reverse complement strand
GAATTGGGCATCAAAACTTATCGTCATCCTATTAAAAAAGAAATCCTTGGAAAAACTTTCTTTCTTGGACATGGCGATGGATTAGGTCCAGGGGACAAGGGCTATAAGTTTATCAAAAAAGTGTTCGCCAATCCATTCGCTCAATGGCTTTTTGAAAGACTACATCCTAATTTTGGAATCGGGCTCGCCAATTTCTGGTCCAATAGTAGTCGAAATAAACATAAAATAGATGAAAGTAAATTTTTAGGAGCAGAAAAAGAATGGTTGATTCAATTTTGTAATGAAAAACTTAAATCTGAACCAGAAATCGACTTTTTTGTCTTTGGACATCGACACTTATTAATTGACCATGTACTTGAAAATGGAAAGAGCCGTTATATCAATACGGGTGAATGGATGATGAAACCTAGTTATGCGGTTTTTGATGGGAAAGAATTACGAATTATGAATTACGAATTATGAATTATGAATTTCGATTTTCAAGACAATTTTTCTTTCTATTTTTAATTTCTTTTCTTTTAATATTTATTTCGTGTACTCCAAAAACAGGGAAGAAAATTTTAAATAAGGATACAACACAAAAGAATTTACAAGAAGCTAAAATCTTAAAAGTAGATGCTCTCGGAAACGCCTACGTCGCCACAGCAAATACCCTGAAAAAATACGAATATTCCCCTTTTGGTGATACACAACTCAATTATTACGATAATAAATACGGAGATATTTCGTCCATAGATGTTTCCAATCCATTTCAGATATTAATTTGGTACAAAGACTTTCAAGTTATTCAGATTTTGGATAAACATTTGACATTGTTACAAGAAATTTCGCTCCAAGATTTGGGATTAAATATCTCCGCAGTCGCACTATCTGGAGACAAATCAATCTGGATTTTTGATGCTTACCAATATAAACTTTTGAAAATAAATACTCAAAAAGAAATTATATTTGAATCAAATCCTATTACTTTTGATGACAAACCCGTTGTAGCTAAAATGATGATAGAAAATAAAGGATTTCTTTATCTATTGGATCAAAAAATCATTCAATTCGATCGTTTTGCCAAACAAATGACTACTTTTAATGCTGTAAATATAGATGATTTTCATTTTTATAAACACTATTTTATTTTGCATAATGATATGGGATATTCTAAATTGGATAGACATACAGGGGCTATTGTAGGATTAGATTATTTACATTCCACTATCTTTTATTCGGGTGAAAATATTTATGAATATAAAAATAGTAAATTGACTCGAAATCCAATTAAGTAGCAACTATCAAAATCAACTTACGTACCCAATAATAACATTTTATTAAGACCTTAATTTTTTAAATTTGCGTCTTAATCATAAATAAATCAATCATTCTGACTGAAAAATCTAAAATATCGACCTTCTCTTTCCAGAATTGGAAGCAATTCACCAAGCAATACAATTTATTGCTCAAAGCTTTAGTATTGTTATTTGTGGGTGCGGTTTTATATTTTCAAATCTTTGCAAAAGACAATATTGGAGCAATTGTTACTGAATTT
>CAZOHX010000791.1:0-1540 GCA_964579315.1 uncultured Saprospiraceae bacterium | reverse complement strand
GATGAGGTTGTATCTTTGTGGTGGGTTGTTAGTTAAAGGGTTTAAAAGGTTTAAAGTGCTTTGGTATTGATTGAAATTTCGGTAGCTACACTTATTATTATCAAAAATTACAAAACAAAAGCAATTAGAAAAACGAAATCCAAACAGCACTGTAAACCGAATCGAATCCTTAAAAGGGACGATTGAACCTAAAATCTAGCTCTTTTGGTGAGTAAATTTAATTAATTGATTAGTTTTGATTATTTTTGATGCGATTGATTTTTACCACTTATTTCAATTAACTGAGTGGTTATAAGTTTTAAATTTTATTATAATGAAAAAAATAAAATTATTTTTTATTTTGTTTATCTCGTCCATTACTATGGTTATATGTCAAAATAATGATTCAGACTCATTACAAATTCTGGCACAACCATATTTAATCGAATTTGATAATGCTGAGTGTATTTCTCCAAGTTTGAAGTCGCAGTCAATCGTTGAATTTGAGACTTCAATGTCCTTATTTTTAAAATTTGAATATTCGTTTTCTGATGTTGTACGACTAGAACAAAATAATTATGGTTATTTGGATCAATATACTATAAATACAGATGGAGTTTTGTAAAAGAGCTACAAAGAAATTTTTTATTCAATAATATAAACCTGAAAGTATGAAACAATTTATTTTTATTTTTTTGACTTGCCTATTTTTATCAAGTTGTGGCGATAAAAATTGTGATTGCATAGGTTCTGAGAGCCTCGAAAAAATAGGTGAATCATGTAGGTGTAATTCAAAAAATTTTCAATTAGGCACTTTTGTTACAGAATGTAGTGAAATACAAAAACCAAGAGGAAAGTGCATTCTAAAGAAAAAAAATTCATATCTAATGATTCATGATTGTGTTTGTTCATCATTAACCTTAGTAGATAGTTTGGTGGTTACTTTTGGCGAATCAGATATATCATTTTATGTAGAGAATTTGTATAATTTAGGATTTTCCGTGGGCTCTGTTGAAGGAAATTACTTTTTGGAAAAATCTGATGGTAATGAATTTAGATATGAATTTTCGAGTAAAATTAAAAGTGGGGATTCATTATTTGCTTATCGAAGTTGTGAAGGTACTGCTCCAAGTTATATTGGCGTTTTTAAGGGAAAGTTTAATTCTGACAACACATTTTGTAAAGCAAAAATTTATTGGCAAATTTCTGATTCAGAAATTTTAGATTCATGTGATGTAATGTTGATAAAATAAAACTTTTGCTAACTAGCAATAAGACGGAAGTTGGGCTATCGCCCAACCTCCGCTAATCACAGGAGCTGTTAATTTTTTATTTTTTTTTCAATTTAAACATCATTGCTTTTTTGCTTGTCCTGAATATAGGATAGAGTCGTGTGATAATAGGGATGGATTCATTGTTGTTAAAAAATTGATTAAGGAGTAGAAAGATATTAGACACTAAGTAGGTAGGTAGGCATACCATATGTTCACTTACTTACCGAAAACACTAACCTACAAAATCTCCCCCACATACTCCCACAAAACCTCATAAGGAATCACCT
>CAZOHX010000790.1:0-1545 GCA_964579315.1 uncultured Saprospiraceae bacterium | reverse complement strand
TCAATTACCAAATATGATACCAAGTTTTATACCCCTAACCTTTTTTTAAAAATATGGATAAGTTGATTTTTGAAATAACATTTCTTAGAATAAAACCTATAACTATTTTTCACTCACTACCATTTCCACTTATTCAAAATCCCGATCCTTTACCTCATCATAAATCATTTGCAACCCGTGATCCAATGAAATAGAAGGTTCCCAACCCGCATTTTTTAATCTTCCAATATCTAATAATTTTCTTGGTGTGCCATCTGGTTTTGATGGATCTGTTTTGATTTCGCCTTTAAACCCAGTGATTGTTTTTATCTTTTTAGCTAAATCTAAAATTGAAATATCCACACCCGTACCGATATTTAGAAATTCCTTTTGATTATAGTTTTCCATCAAAAAATAACAAGCATCCGCTAAGTCATCTACATGTAGAAATTCTCGTTTTGGACTACCCGTTCCCCACATTTCTACAAAAGGAGTATCATTTCGAGTAGCTTCAATGAATTTACGCATCAAGGCAGGTAACACATGGGAATTTTTTAAATGGTAATTGTCATTGGGACCATATAAATTGGTCGGCATTACGGAAATAAAATTATCATCATATTGATCACGGAATGCTTCACACATTTTGATTCCTGCTATTTTTGCGATAGCGTACGGCTCATTGGTGGGTTCTAAAATTCCAGTTAAAAGATGCTCTTCTTTCATAGGTTGGGGTGCAAATTTAGGATAAATACACGATGACCCCAAAAAGAGTAATTTCGTAACTTTATGGGTATGTGCCGCTTGTATGACATTGCTTTCCATAATGAGATTATCATAAATAAACTCTGCTCGATATAAATTATTAGCCAAAATCCCCCCTACTTTAGCTGCTGCTAAAAATACGTAATCTGGTTTTTCTGTTTCAAAAAACTGATTGACTGCAGCTTGATTTCGCAAATCTAATTCTTTAGATGTTTTGAAAACGAAATTGTGATGTCCTGCTTTTTCGAGTCTTCTTTTGATAGCGGAGCCTACCATTCCACGATGCCCTGCGATGTAGATTTTTGCATTTTTTTCCATGGGGCAAAGATATGTTAATTTTTCAGATAAATAGAAAATTCAATTTATATTTTCAATTGCAATTTTTAAATTTATTTTACCCCAAAACCTTTCCACTATACCCTACCCCATTCACTTCAATCCGATAGATATAGCTTGATATTCCTGATAAATGTTGCTTTGGATTAAAATAAACGTTGTGTTGACCAGAAGTTTGTCGTCCCTTGAATAATACTTCAACCGATTGTCCCATCATATTGAAAATTTCAATTTTGACATATTTAGTATTGGGGAGATTATACCAGATTTGAATACGTCCATCTTCTGAATAGCGGGCTTCGTGTTCCAATTCAAAACCAGAAAGAACGGTTGATGTACCTACGGATTTACAAGTTAAACCCAAATCTAAACGAGTGAAATTTCGTCCCAAAATAGTATCAATTAAATTGGAATCCAAGCACAACCATTGCTCAAGAATAGTGGCATAGATGGATCTGAAGTCTG
>CAZOHX010000789.1:0-1549 GCA_964579315.1 uncultured Saprospiraceae bacterium | reverse complement strand
CAATTGCCAAATTATGCTGGATGTACTTTTCTGGGTTGATATAACTTGCACCTTTGGGATCTCCCGTTTGTAGGCTTTCGAGTAATGCTACCGCTTTTTGTTTGTTTGTTAATTTCATTTCTTCCTTTTTTTGTTCGTTAATTAAACTTCCTTTTTTGGTTTGACACGACATTAATACACTAATTAATGCAAATACAAATAAGATTTTTTTCATGATATAAGATTTTTTAAGTGAAATAAATTATAACACAAAATTAGGATACAAAATACTCTACTAATATGTGAATCTTGATACCATATGGGTTAATATCGAACCAAGAGATGATTTTCGATACAAAAAAAATAAAAACTGGTAAATAAATCGGTAAATATAGAACCAACTAATTTATCTAGAGATAAAGGTTTTTAAACCCATTTGGAGTAAATCCGGTCAACTTCTTAAAATATTTCACAAAATTTGAAGACTCTTCAAATCCCATCAAATATGCCAATTCTGTACTCTTAATTGATGAATTGATTAATTTTCTTTTAGCTTCCAAGATGATAAATTCATCAATAAATTGCTTTGCAGTAACCTTCACGATTTCCTTACAAATTACATTCAAATGTTTATAAGTGATATTCATTTTATGGGCATAAAAATCCGCATTTCTACTTTGAGTAAAATCCTGTTCCAAGATAGATTTGAATTCCAAAAAGAGTTTCAATTTTGATGATTCCTGAATATCAATGGTTTGATATTGCTTGAGCTGTTCTAATTTTGAAAAAATAACAGTGTATAATGAATCAATAATATTTACCTTGTTGAATTCTGCTTTTTCATTGTAAAATTCATCATAAAAAAGACGGATATAGTTCAAAACATTTGAATTTTCAGGAATCTGAATCTTGGGAGAAAATAAATGAGACGTAAATAGTCTCAAAACCACATTTTTAGGCAACTGATTGAGTTGTAATTTGAAATAACTTTCAGAAAAAATAATCAAATATCCTTTTACCGTTTCATTAAATTTAAAAGCATTTATTTGCCCTTTGGTTAAGTAGAATAAGGTGTTTTTTGCGACATTGTGCCAAACAAAATCTACAAGATGCTCCGTTTCTCCTTGCGTATAATAAACGAGCATATAAAAATCCAATTGATGTGCCTTTTCGGGGTTTTGATCTAAATCTTTTTTTCTTTTCATCAAGTTTTCCAAAGTGATAATCTCTATTCCCGTAACGTTTGAATAGTTTGATTTAAATGATATTTGTGGGATGTTATTGGTCATTATTAATTATTCAATCTCGAGAAATATTGTTTACTTTTACTCATATTGCCATCTACTTACTTAACTAACTAATTGCTCCACCTCACTATATTAGTAACAAAAATAGTGATTGTGAAAATTAAAATTACCTTTTTCATTTTTCATTTAACTAAATTTTTATGGTTAAAAAATGAAGTTAGCTCAGCTTTAATTTTTGCTAACGGCTGCTGCGATACGCGGACCCGCACCCGATAGGGCGTGGTTATGTCTTATCGCTAGTTAGCAAAAGTTTCTTCATCCAA
>CAZOHX010000788.1:0-1554 GCA_964579315.1 uncultured Saprospiraceae bacterium | reverse complement strand
ACTCCCCTACAACCCGATTCAATAGAATATGCATGTCCAAGGGTATATGAATACCGAGGTCAATCGGATTCAACTATTTTTGATGATGTTTGGACAATATGGATTCCTGCAGGAACATCTATTATTCCACAAAGCAAAAAAATATATTTAGATAATCTTATAGATACATCTTTAATTGCTACTCCAAAAAGCTATAGTATTGTAGATTTTAGTAGTATTTATTCACAAATTGATACTCAGAAAATTGATAGTGTTCAAATCAAGTTAGATTCCACCATTTACTTAGCAAATGTAAAGTTGCCTATTCTGAAAGATATAAACAATCGTCAATATATTACACCTAAAATTTCTGATGAACCAATATTTATTCATTTTTTTGAAGCACCAACCAACTTTGTGAAAAAATATACAACTATTGATACATCTACTATAAAAACAATTACGGATTATACATCTATTGATACGTCTCTCGTCAATGTGGATACTTCATTTATCACAATTGATACATCAATTCTTGTCAACAAACAAATTCTCATAAAAGCTGATACGACAATTATCCCTACGGATACATTAGTCATAACTTCAACCATCTTGTACACGGATACTGACTCTACCTTCATTTATACAGATAGTATCTTTCATCAAACAGATAGCCTCTTTCATCAAACGGACACTGAAATAATACGTATTGATTCTACTTTTATCATTAAAGATTCTCTCCTGACGAGTTTGGATACCTTTACTCAAACGACAAAATATACAAGCATATCTTACGATACGAGTATTGTGATTATTAATTTTAGTACCATACAATATGATACGATGACGCTTGTTACTGATACAACAATTTATCACTCAGATACTTTAAAAACTGTAATTGATACACTTTTCTATCCCATTATTACTTCAACTAAAAACATTTCTTCTGAAGAAGTAAAACCATCATTTACTATATATCCAAATCCAACACGATCCTATTTAATTCTCAATTTCGATAACATTGCTTATTTATCACATTTTGTCATCACTGATGTTTTAGGGAATCGAACGCTAGAATTTTCTATTCCCAAAGGAACACATAGAAAGGAAATTCCAATACAATTACCCTCAGGCATTTACTTCTGTAGAATAGAGTCCAAAACTTCAATTATTTCATCAATGAAGTTGATTGTGCTGTAAGTTTTAAGTCTAGGTAATAATCAAGTTAGCGAAAATATCGAACAACAAAAGAAAAGAGCTGACCGATTGATTAGGGCTTAATATTTTAATTCATAGGTTATACTGTAAAGTAGTATTTTACACATCTTCTCACGCACTCATATTTAATACATTAACTACATTAACTTAAAATCCATTCCAAGTCTGCTTCTGGTCAACCTTTCCATCACCCACAATTTTACTATTTGATTCACACATTTGCTCCGCATTATTTATTTCATCAAATTCCGAAACATGAGACTCCCCCATAATAATACACAACTGCATTTCAGCACTTGCTTTAGCATCACAATTCTCTTGGTCATCTCTAAGAGCCTGCAAGCCTAAAGTAGTATA
>CAZOHX010000787.1:0-1555 GCA_964579315.1 uncultured Saprospiraceae bacterium | reverse complement strand
GGATTTGACGAAAAATCTTATGATTCTACTCAAGAATTTGAAAAATTTTCTGAGCTAATTTCGTTAGCTAAAGAAAAATTAAATATTCATTTTGTAATAACTTCCAGACCATTAAATTATGTTGAACCACAAAAAATTCAGAAATTGGATATCGCATCATTTGAGTTAGCTCCCTTGTCAATTTCAAAGATAAAAATATTTTTTGAAAAAATTTGTAATCAAATAAAAATTTCTAGTAGAATCATGGAAGATATAAAAAAATCTCAATTATTTAAACAACTCCCCCGAAGTCCAATTTCAGCAATCTTACTTGCAAATCTTCTAAATGAGCAGCCAAAAGAGTTACCTTCTAATTTAACAGAGTTATATCAGAAATATTCTGAATTAATGTTAGGAAGATGGGATATTTCAAAAGGATTACAGTCAGAAAAGGAATATGAGGCTGCAAAAAGTATTATTAAAAATTTGTCGGTTTATTATATTGAAAACGATCTGGATTATATAGCATTAGATGAAGCAAAAGACTTCTTTAATCATTATTTAAATGAAAGAAATCTTAGCATTGACGCGGATGCCCTATTTGAAAAAGTCACGCAAAGATCAGGAATTTTACAAAAAGAACCACGATATAATAGAGTGTATTTCAAGCATAGAACGTTTGCTGAATTTTTTTACGCATCATTTAAAATAGATAATTATGATAAAGATTTTATTGATGAGCGTGTTTATGAAAGTTATTGGCGCAATATATATTTTTTCTATCTTGGTTTAAAGAAAGATTGCGAAATAGATCTAACTAAAATAATAAATATTACTCCATTATCATTAATCCATAGGTTCTCTCGTTTTGTAAATATGTCTGATTATTTTCTTGCTGGTTATGCTACGCCATATAATTTTATAAGCGAAAGTTTTAGGAAAATAATTATTGAAACAACTAAGCTATATTTTGATATAGTTAAAAGAAATGTAGAATCTGATTTACAGAACATGTCTGAAATTGAAATTTTATATATTTTTCAACTATTTGTTAGAAATTTTTATTCTTATGAATTTTTTAAAAAGGCTGTAGAGGATTCAGTACTTGAGGTCCTCTCAGCTAGTGATTTATCAGAAAATGAAAAGATATATTCTTCTTTTTTTCTTTCAGTAATTAGCATTGATCTAAATATGGAAAATCCTTTTGATGGTCTACTTAAAAAATTTAAATCTGATATTCCACTCCCTATACAACTTGCTATATATTATGAAAGTAAAAATTTGAAGGAACATTCTACTTTGTTAAAAAAACAAGAAAGAAAAATAAAGAAGTATTTTAAACATGGTAAATCAGACCTTCGTTCATATTTAAATATTATTAGTAAAAAACCAGTTAAAGACATAAAGGATTGATGTAAATGTCCTAGATGGGCACCGAGGAAACGGGCGCGCATCCTGTTCATGAGTATTTGGAAGTGTTTAGAGCATGCTCATCGCCTGATTCCTACCCGTTATTTCCCAAAATTTCCATTGCTTTTTACACCTCTAGAGTTTATATTATAAAGTATAAACTTGA
>CAZOHX010000786.1:0-1556 GCA_964579315.1 uncultured Saprospiraceae bacterium | reverse complement strand
TGTCAAAAGAATCAAATTGTAAATAGATTTCAAAATCTGGACTATAAGTCTTTAGCTCTTTTGCAAACTCAATATCATTGGCGATTGCAATGCCATTTGTATTCAACATGATATGTTTGATAGGCAATGTCTTGGCGTAGTCTAAAATTTCAAAAAACTGCGGATGAATCGTCGGTTCACCACCACTAATTTGTACTACATCAGGTTCTTTTTCATTGTCCACATTCAAATCCATCATCTTTTTGATCTCGCCCAAACTTCTATGTCTTCCAAAAGTGGGAGATGATCCTGCATAGCATGTTGGGCAAGTCAAATTACAACGATCCGTCACTTCTACAATGGTCAAACAAGAATGTTGTTCATGGTCAGGACATAATCCACAATCATAAGGGCAGCCATAATGTGTTTTTGTATTAAATTTATAGGGGGTATCCGATGGCTTATTATAGTTTCTGATATTTTTGTAATAGGGAATATCATCTGCAATCAGCACTTTTGAATTGCCATGTTCGGGACAACGTTTGAGCATATAAACCTTCTCATCTTGAAATACAATTTTTGCATCTATCCTTCTTAAGCACTCTGGACAAAGACTAAGTGTAAAATCGTAATATGTATATTTTCTTACGGGCATTTTATCAGTTATCAGGTATCAGTTATAAAGTTATCAGTGATCAGTTTTGAGACGAATAAATACTTTCCTATAATAAACAATGCAAATTACACATAATATTTGAATACTACTCAATCCAAAAATTAAAAAAGTGTTGGGTTTGAGAAATTCGATTCCGAATCGGAACGCAAAATAACTCACCATAAAATATTGAAATAGCACTCCAGATTTTAAATTATTTTCCTTTCTTAAGTGTGATAACCAAAGAAATAGTAAGATTAAAAAAAACAATTCATACAAAGATGTAGGGTGACGAAGAACACCATCTCCTAAATCCATTCCAGTAAATAGTGTCGTTTCACTTCCGTAGGTAAATTCCTTGATTCCAGATAAGAAACAACCTATTCTACCTATAAATATTCCTAAAATAATGGGTAAGGTGAATAAATCACCAGACGACTGAGTTTCTCCAATAAGCTTTTTCGCATATTCTACTCCTAGCAAACCACCAAATAATCCACCCATTATCGTTTTGGTATTGAATATCTTTATAATGGATTGTAAATCCCAACCTATAAAAGGAAATTCTAAAAACCCAACCAATCTTGATCCGATAAACGCCCCAATTGCGGCTCCCAAAATGATAGACAATCGATTATTGGATGAAATATAGTCCTTATCTTGCTTTCGCAAATAGACATAATATCTGTAAGCCAAGAAAAAGGCTAAATATTCAAGGATTAGATGAATATTTATATTTGTACTGAATATTGTGGGTTCGTAGGGTATGGTCATTTTAAAATTTCGGACATTGTCCTTTATTTTTAATTACTAGCTCACCAATTCTAGAAGCTCAATGATATGTTTATTCTAAAAAAAAATCTTATTTCTAGTCCATTTTCAAATCAAAATTTCAACATAGCATCATAAACAGCCCCTTGCA
>CAZOHX010000785.1:0-1556 GCA_964579315.1 uncultured Saprospiraceae bacterium | reverse complement strand
AATTATTATTGTAGGATTTGACAAGGATATTTTTAAAGCCCGGGAGAGTTTTGAATTTCCTAAACTTCCCAGGCCTGAAAAAGCAATTAAGGATATTTTAGAAAATAATCCGGACCCTAAATATACGCTGTCAGACAAGCTTTGGAACTATCTTCAAACCTATGCTGCTAAGCATAAAGCAAAAGGAAACGGTTTTGGTTTTGGATTAACTAATTTAAACGGAATAAGCAGAACAATTAGTGCAAGATATTATAAAGATGGTTCGGAAATATTGATTCCTCAAAACGGATTGAATCCAAGACGATTAACACCAAGAGAATGTGCAAGACTTCAGGGATTTCCAGATGATTTTATTATACCTGTTTCAGATAATCAGGCTTATCGGCAATTTGGAAATTCAGTGGTAACACCTTTGATACATGCAGTAGCGAAACAGATAATTAAAGCATTATTCAATACTTATGAATGATATTTTAGACTCAGCAATCCGGGTATGTTCTGAGAGTAGCATTGCCTTTAGTAAATTTATTACCGCAAATGATACCGGTGCAACCGGCGGGCATCAGTCCGGATTTCATATTCATAAACATGCCTGGCAACTATTTTTCGATTCTCCGGGGGAAAAAGGAACAAACAAAGATATTTTTATAAAAATAAGATGGCAAAACGATTTTGAAACCAACAGCCGTTTTATTTATTACGGAGTTGGAACACGAAATGAATATCGTCTTACAAGGTTTGGCCGTAATTTTCCATTTTTAAGAGAGGACAATATTGGAGACTTATTAGTAATTGCCAAAAGAGACCATGACTATTATGATTCATATATTTTATCTGCAGATGAAGATATTGAAGCATTTTTTAATGCATTTGGAATATCGTCCACAGAGACAAATGGAATACTGCCAAAAACAACTGAATTACCGGCAGAAGAAAGATTAAAAATACTTTTCCAACAGTTTATTGAGAAACTTACTGTAGATTTTCCTCCAACCATTGAATTAGCCACAGGAGCCAGAGAAATATTTTTTAGAGCCTTTAATTTTAATAATGAGATTGTTTTATCTAAACCCGGTAATGAGATTTTAAATTGGATTTCTACAGAATTTGACCTGTTTAAGTACATTGAAAATGACAGATATAAAAAAATAATAGAACATCCATTTCCTTCGGTAGAAGAATTAATAAAGACGGCAAATACAATACTTAACAGGAGAAAATCCAGAGCAGGAAAATCTTTAGAACATCATTTATCTGAAGTATTTAATATTTGGGGGTTATCATATACTTCACAGGCTACAACGGAAGCTAAAAAGAAACCTGATTTTATTTTCCCAAATATTGAGACCTACTTTTCAGAACCTGCCGGAAGTGATAAATTAGTGTTTCTCGGGGCAAAAACAACTTGTAAAGACAGATGGAGACAAATTGTTGGTGAAGCTGATAAAATTCCAAACAAGCATCTTTTTACTCTTCAACAGGGAATCTCAGGAAATCAGCTAAAAGAAATGAAATTATCAGGAGTAACACTTGTTGTTCCAAAACCATATTTAACC
>CAZOHX010000784.1:0-1557 GCA_964579315.1 uncultured Saprospiraceae bacterium | reverse complement strand
TTCTCCCCAGATGGAACTCGATATGCAACTTTCGCTACATCTGATGACTTATGGATTTATGATTTCGACAGAACAAGTGGACAATTTAGCAAGCCAATTTTTATCGACGTACCTACTGTTTTGGAAGGAGGTTTTTCATCTGGCTTAGAATTTTCTCCTAGTGGGCGATTCCTTTATATATCAGGAGCATATAAAATATTTCAATATGACATGGAAGCAGATAATATTGAAACATCTATGAAAATTGTTGCAGAATGGAACGGTGACCTTTCTTGGCCACTTAATGCCATCAATTTTGGTTTTATGCAAAGAGGACCTGATTGTCGTATCTATATTGTACCGCACACCAACAGTGCAGCTTGGAGCATTATACATAATCCAGATGCAGAAGGCTTTGCTTGTAATGTAGAACAAAATATACCCCTAGAATTATGTCAAGAGGAATCCATCCCAAACAACCCCAACTACCGCCTAGGAAACGAGCCAGTTTGTGACCCCGAACTCATACAAGTCTCCAACTTCAAAGTCCCCGATTTTCAAAAATATAGAATACAAATTTCACCTAATCCAGCTCAAAGTGAGATTCATTTTACCGCAGTACTGCCAATTGGAGATAAAGGGATTTGGACATTGACGAATATAGAAGGACAAGAGATTTTAAAGGAAAGGTTTGAATCAGATGGTGGATTGATCACTCGGGATTTTGATGTTTCGGATTTGCATGCAGGGCTTTATTTTTGGACATATTGGTCAGAGGTTGGGGAAGTTTTGAGTGGGAAGGTAATTAAAATATGACTTTTGACTCGACTTTAGGGCTTTCGACATCAAGACTTTTGACACAAGCAACATTTTTTTAATAAATAATGATTTTTAAGATGAAATACATAATTGTTCTAACTCTATTTCTTCCGACCTTGATGTTTTCACAAAAGCATGATTATCATTGGTTTTCTGGGCATTCATTGCGTCCACATGATCTTTTATACAAACTCAATCATTATGATTTCAATCAAAAGGAATTGAAACTCATTCCCGAACAATATTGGCGCTTGACAATGGGATTGACGAATGTGACTATGAGTGATAAAAATGGAAAATTGCTTTTTTATAGCAATGGTTGTGTCATTCGGGGAATTCATCCAAGAGATACGATGTACAACGGATCTAATATCAATGATGGATATATTTTTGAAAATAAGTGTAATCGTCCAGCTTGGGAAGGCACTAGTTATGATATTGCACAAGGAGCAATGGCACTTCCCCATCCTAGCAAAGACAATATCTATTATTTTATTGCACAAAAGGAAGATTGGTGGTATGATCAAGATAGTATTTATGATTTGAGTGTCAATGCTTTAATCTATGCAAAAATTGACATGGATAAAGGCGGTGGCAAAGGTCATGTGGTAGAAAAACGCAAAATCATTCTAGAAAATATCAAATTAGATAAAGGATTACTGACGGCCGTAAAACATTCCAATAATCACGATTGGTGGATGTTGATTTCAGAAAGGGGAACCAATACATTTCATAAGATACTTTTGGATGAAAATGGTT
>CAZOHX010000783.1:0-1557 GCA_964579315.1 uncultured Saprospiraceae bacterium | reverse complement strand
GTATTGATTTGTTTCATCATTCATCCAATAATAGTAAAAAAATCAATAATCAAAAATTTGCGAAATCTGGTGGTAATCTCATGGGGAACTATCGCCTAGGACAAGGTATGGCTGTAGAAGGAAAAATTGGTTTCATGTTGGATCAATACGGATTTTATGGATATGACCACGATATAGAAAATGATACTTTTTCATTGAAACAAAGATTCAAAACCTATACTGGAAGTGCTAAATTTTATAATGATGAACCTACACTAGGTGACATTAACTATTTTGCCGCAGTGGATTTTTATCGACACAATGATGATTTTGCTACCCATGAAACAGGAACAAAATTATCAGGTGGAATTGTGAAATATTTAGGCGGAAAACATCCCTTGGGCATCAAATTATCAACGGATTTCACAACCCTAGTGGATACTGCTACTCAAAATCTAAATGTATTTCAATTAATTCCATCTTTTGGATATCATCATGATATGTTTAATATCAAATTAGCAGGTATTTTACAAGCTTACAAAGACAATTATACGATTTTTCCCGATATAGAAGCTACTGCCAATATTTTGGGATCAAAATTAGCAATCTTTGCAGGTTGGAAAGGTGATTCTTATAAAAATACATTCAAATCTTTGACAGGAGCCAATCCCTATCTCGTTTCTCGAACTCAAATCAAACTCTCCACTTACAGTGATATTTTTGGTGGAATAAAAGGAAATACCAAATGGGTCGATTATAATTTAAATGGAGGTTATCGAACGGTGAATGATTTGGCAATGTTCATGGTCAATATCGCAGATACAAAACGCTTTGATGTAGTTTACGATACCGTTAAAGTTGCCCATTTTGGGGGTGGAATTGATGTCCATCTCAAAAAGAATTTACAATTAGGGATTGATTTCAATCAAAATATTTACACTCCAAGTCATGAAGAAAAGGCTTGGTTTTTACCAGCATTGGATGTAAATATCACTACACGATATAAGACCTTGAAAGATAAACTCTTTTTGAAATCAGATTTTATAATTCAAAATGGAGTGGCATACATCAATGATGATGGAAATGCGGATAAATTAAATGGACTATTTGATGTAAATGTGGGTGCAGAATACTTTTTTACAAGAAATATTGGAGCATTTCTCGATTTGAATAATTTAGCAAACAACAAGAGAGAGAGATGGTATCGCTATCCCACCTATGGATTTAATTTCATAGGCGGGATAACGGCTCGATTCTAGATTTTTATAAATCGTTCAATTTTATTTTCTATTTTCAGGAAATAAACTCCATTGGCTAAATTTGAAATATCAATCTTGTTTTCATTTTGAAATTCGAGATTGATATTTCCATATATATCCATAATTTGTCCTTTAAAATTTGGAGTATTTATAGTTATTTCAAGTGAATTCTGAACAGGATTTGGGTAAATAGCCCAAGAATCGACTTCAACTGCATCTACATCAGTGATAGGATGATTAACTGCCACTTTAAATTTTGTCTTAACTACCCTATCTCCAGAATTTTCAGAGCCATTGGCAATCACAGATGTAGCGTAAA
>CAZOHX010000782.1:0-1567 GCA_964579315.1 uncultured Saprospiraceae bacterium | reverse complement strand
GACAAGCTTTCCTTGAATTATGTATTCCATTTTCCTATGAACAAGATTCTATTGATATTGTGGGAACTGGTGGAGATGGCAAAAACACCTTCAATATTTCGACTATCTCGGCACTAGTTGTCGCAGGAGCAGGTTATAAAGTGACCAAACATGGGAGCTATGGCGTATCTTCCAATTGTGGATCGTCCAATGTGTTGGAATATTTGGGTTATCAATTTACCAATGATTCAGATACCCTGAAAAAACATTTAGATCAAGCCAATATATGTTTCCTACACGCACCCGTATTTCATCCAGCGATGAAAGCCGTTGTACCTACACGAAAACAAATGAAGGTGAAAACTTTTTTTAATATCTTAGGTCCATTGGTCAATCCTGCACAACCGAAATATAACTTTTTTGGAGTGTATGATTTAAGTATTTCAAGATTGTATCAAAATGTAATGCAACAAACAGATAAACAATTTTCAGTAATTTACGCCTTAGATGGCTACGATGAAATTTCTTTAACAGGAGATTTTAAATTAAGGAATAACGATGGAGAATTTCTTTTGAGTCCAAAAGATTTGGGATTGCCCACTTTGGAACAAAAAGACCTTTTTGGTGGAGATGATGTGCCAGCTGCTGCAAAAATATTTACCAATTTATTGAAAGGAGAAGGTACTTTTGCTCAAAAAAATGCAGTATATGCCAATGCAGGAATGGCTATTCATTTGATGAAACCCAATCTTTCCATTGAAACATGTATTCAACAAGCAAAAGAATCTTTAGATAGCAAAAATGCTTTAAATCAATTTAACAAAATCGTCCATAATTAATTTCACAATTATAATTACCAAATATGAATATTTTAGATAAAATTATTGCAGTAAAACGGGAAGAAGTAATTTCCAAAAAGAAATTATATCCTACTGAATTACTCGAACAAAGTATATTTTTTGGAACAAAACCTGTTTCTTTGGTAAAATATTTATCGCATCCCGAGAAATCTGGAATTATTGCTGAATTTAAGAAAAAATCGCCTTCTAAGGGAGATATTAATCCTTATGCGGATGTCGAAAAAGTATCCATTGGATATATGCAAGCGGGTGCTTCTGCCCTGTCGGTTTTGACAGATCAAACTTTCTTTGGTGGACATAATAAAGACTTGACAACTGCCCGTAAATTTAACTTTTGTCCCATTTTGAGAAAAGAATTTGTAGTGGATGAATATCAAATCATCGAAGCAAAATCTATCGGAGCAGATGCCATATTATTGATTGCGGAATGTTTAGATAAAAAAGAAGTTGTTCATCTTTCAAAATTAGCAAAATCCCTTGGGATGGAAGTCTTGATGGAAATTCATAGCGATGACCAATTGGCTAAACTTTGTGATACCATTGATATCGTAGGCGTAAACAATAGAGATTTGACCACTTTTAAGGTAGATGTGCATTCTTCTGTTGCGTTGGCAAATTTAATTCCAAGTGATTTTGTAAAAATTTCAGAAAGTGGTATCAATGACCCCAAAACAGTGATTGAACTTAAAGAAATTGGGTATAAAGGTTTCCTTATTGGAGAACATTTT
>CAZOHX010000781.1:0-1569 GCA_964579315.1 uncultured Saprospiraceae bacterium | reverse complement strand
AAAAAATCAATAAGTAGTAGTCATATCCTCAGGAACACAAATTATATAATCCGCCGACCCTAAATTTTCTTCCAATACCTTAGAAATATCCTTTTGAGAAACCGTAGTAATCGTCATCACCTTTAAATCTGGTCTATGATGCTTCAAATACCAACCAATCCCCTCATGATCATCTGAATGATAAGATCCATTATAATGCAAGAAAAGTGCTCTTTTACTAAGATTCTCCATTATAAAATGTGCCATTGTCGCATCTTTTATCGCCTGTGCTTTTGGGAAGTTTGGTCCCATGTGCATCTCCATCATTGTAAGCATCGCTTTGTAGGACGGAACTTCGGGGTCATAAGCAGGGGGTAAAGGTGCAATCCACGCTTTTTCCTTTGCTGGCAATGAATCTAATGCTTCAAAACCACCTTTAAAAACCATTTTTGCATAGCGTCTTGGAACATTTGCTGCAATAAATTTTAGTTTATTATCCTTTGCAAAATCAACTAATGGTTTGTAATCTGTTTTATGATTTGGCCACAATCTTGCTAATGAATCTAGGGCTTTTTGGTCAATTTCTCCTGCTAAATATTGATTGAGCACATCTTGATTATCTTGCTCTATCATCTCTGCTCCCAAAATCAATCTTTTTCCCTTTTTCGCATATAAATCTTTCGTTACTTGCAATTCCAACCAATGAGATATCGGATTATTATGGCTTTCTCCAAATAGAACTACATCTGATTTAGCCAATTTCTTAATCATACGCTTATATTTCACCTTTTTCCCTTTGGAATTGTATAAAATATAGGCAGGCTTAGATTGGGCGAATGTTGCCATGATGATGAATTGAATGAATATAAATGTGATTGTCTTTTTCATGTTTTTAAAATTTCTCTTTTATAAATTAATTTGTCCTCTTAATAAATCTTCCATCGTTTCTCGTCGTCGTATCAATTTTGCTTTCCCGTTTACAACCATAACTTCTGCTGGTCTGAACCGAGAATTATAATTTGAAGCCATCATGTAGGCATACGCACCTGCATTGTAAAATACCAATACATCTCCTTCTGTTATTTCCGCAATTTCTCTATTCGTACCAAAAGTATCTGTTTCGCAAATATACCCCGTTACACTGTATATTTTAGTTTTTCCATCAGGATTTGAAATATTTTCAATATGATGATGTGATCCATAAAACATAGGGCGTATCAAGTGATTTAATCCCGTATCTAAAGCAGCAAATACATTCGACATCGTTTGTTTTACCACATTTACCTTAGCTAAAAAGTATCCCGACTCACTCACGAGGAATTTTCCTGGCTCAAATGCCATGGTCACTTCTTTCCCATATTCTTTTATAAATGTATTGAATTTTTCAGAAATCGCTTTCCCAAGATAGTCTATATCCGTCACCACATCATTTTCTTTGTAAGCTACTTTAAACCCACTTCCAAAATCTACATAATCTAAATCAGGAAATTGCTTTGCTACATTTAATAATACATCTGCTCCAAGTATAAACGCATTTACATCTAAAATATCAGAACCTGTATGCATGTGGACGCCTTCCATTCTCAAACC
>CAZOHX010000780.1:0-1571 GCA_964579315.1 uncultured Saprospiraceae bacterium | reverse complement strand
ACATATGTTTTTACGTGTATATTTTTAGATAGATTTCAGTATGTCACAAATTTGGGGCATTTGTATGAATATAATTTGACCCGCTTCGGGGTCTGAGAGTATATTCCTATTTCTTTGGATTTCGTCTAAAGTTATTCATATTTATCCCTTTGCAGGGATATAGGACTAGGTTCATTGATAAATTGATGGACATATATATCAAAAAGATGTAGGTGAAAATATGTTAGAATACCCACCTATCCAATATCCATTTTATATAAATCAAGCTTTTCTACTCCAATATCACCCGTTCTGTAACTACACCTGAACTTGTACGCATACTCACAAAATAAATCCCACTTGCCAAATAGTTAAGATTAATTTGCCAGTGATTGGCACCTAAAATGGCTTGTTCTTTACGATTTGCCACCAGTACGCCTGCAACATTTCGTATAGAAATATTAATATCAGAAAAGCTCTCAGATGTATAATTTACCGTCAAGTTTTGATGATTGCGAATCAAATGCGGATAAATAGAAAATCCATGATTTGAAAAAACATTTTCATTGGCAGTTAAATTAGAAGTTCTAAAGGTAAATACATCAGAAAATTCTCCACAAAAACTAAAATTATTGTAGGCATAAACTCGCCAGTAATATTTCTTCTCTTTTTTAAGTTTTGCAATAGTAAAAAAAGGATCCGATGTAGTCTCCTTTACCTTTAAATTACTAAATGATTTATATCGACTTACTTGTAAAATATAATGGTCTGCATTTTTAATAGGAGCCCATTCTAGGGTAACACTATGGTAAGGTACTTCTTCGTCTTCTGTAGGAGCAATGGCATGCGTTGAGCCCTCTATATTTTTTACTTCAATTTCATTTTCAAATGAGCCATATCCTTTGACATCTAAGATATTGGCTCTCATAGCAGCAATTTGCTCAGGTGAAAATCTATTTGCACAATCATCTGTGGCATAAGACATTATCAAGGTAGCATCCGACTGAAAAGCCACACTGTCGGGGTCTAACTGAACGGCAGAAGATTGAGCATTTTCATCACATTGCCATCTAAAATTGAGATAATCTGGCTTGGTATCACAAAATCCATCTGCCGAGATATGACAGTTTGAACCATCTACTTTTTCAACATAAGATGTATCAATAATTAAGGTATCATTTTCAAAATATTGATCTTTGAAATCGGTATAATTGTACAAAACTATTTCGGGTGCAGGGTGATTGTAATTGGGTTTGATGCTATTATCCCAACTTACTCCGCCTTCCCAACCCAAAAATGGATGTGGTAAAGAACAGTAGTGTCCTACTTCGTGTGACCATGTGTGGTCCGCTGCTCCCATACAACTAATGGCCATCGCAACGCCGCCATATGGTAGGCTATACCCACAATTTCCAGCAGGATCATCTACGATATAACAATTGATGGTTTCTGCCACATTGTTGGCGAGCATCATTCGCCCTCCAATCCTTACGGAATCATGTTTAAATAATTCACTATTAGGCATGTAATCAATATCTCCTTTGATATAAAAAATGATATTGGCTTGAGCAAAATCGCTATTTAAAGTACAC
>CAZOHX010000779.1:0-1572 GCA_964579315.1 uncultured Saprospiraceae bacterium | reverse complement strand
ATACTTTTGTTGGAAAAGATGAAATTATCGATTTGCTTGGAATTAGTCTAATTGCCAAAGAAAATGCCTTTATTTTAGGACCGCCAGGTACCGCAAAAAGTGCTATTATTAGAGCATTATCGGATTGTATCGATGGTGGTAAAAATTTCGAGTATCTCTTGACAAGATTTACTGAACCCAATGAGATTTTTGGTCCTTTTGATATTCGTAAGTTGAAGGATGGGGAATTGGCAACCAATACAGAAGGGATGTTGCCCGAAGCATCTATGGTATTCCTAGATGAAATTTTTAATGCCAATAGTGCCATTTTGAATAGTTTATTGATGGCATTGAATGAGCGTATTTTTCGTCGTGGACGAGAAACTCGAAAAATTCCAGCCCTAATGTTTGTAGGAGCAAGTAATATCTTACCAGAAGATGAATCCCTTAATGCTTTACTTGATCGTTTTTTGATACGTGTCAAATCAGATTATGTAGATCCTGATTTGCTGGAAGAAGTATTGCTTGCTGGACGAAAATTGGAAAGAAATGAAAACTTGGAGCGTCCTTTAATTTCCCCAAAAGAAATTATCAATCTTCAGAATCAAACAAAATCAGTAGATTTATCGCCAATTAGAAAACAGTATGTAGATTTGATTCATAATCTAAGAAATACAGGAATAAAAGTATCCGATCGTCGTGCCGTGAAAATTCAAAATCTCATTGCTGCAAGTAGCATTATTTGTGGACGAAAAGAAGCCATCATTTCTGATTTATGGGTAATGAAATATATCTGGGATACGGAAGAACAAATAGAAATATTGGCTGGAGTTGTGGACAATATTATTGATGAAGAAGACGACAATAAGGCGCACCATCAAGCTATGTTTAATAAGGTTCCTAATTCGGAGCAATTAATGAAAGAAGTTAATTTATTGATTGAAAAATGGGATTCTGGAGACTTGTCTTTTCAGGAGCAGAATGTCATCAAAGACAAACTTCGTTATGTCCAAACTCGTTGTAATTGGATAAAAAAAATGGAACATAAACAACATTTACTTGCAGAAATTGAATCTCTATGGCACAAAATACTACAGACGGTGTAAATTATTATGTTGTGGTTGATTCCCAATATAAATCGGATTTGTCAGTACTTCGACAGTGGAATAATCTAAAAGTTGCTTTTGATGGGCATCAGATTTGGATGACCAATTTTGATTTTGGTCAGATTGAATCGGTTGAAGTGAAAAGTATTCCTAGAAAGTCTGTTTTTTATAGTAAAAATGGTAAACTTTTTCTTTTAAATAGTCTGCTGCCTGATCGAAATGAACCCGCATTATTATGGACTCCGATTCAAAGAGCTTTCCCTGTAAAAATAGAAAAATTGAATCATAATTATTTTGGGATTGATGAAAAAATTGAATTTAAGATTATAGAATTTGATTCAATTCAAAAGGAAGAAATCATGTTGGTTTCATTGACTGAATTGGATGATTATATCAATACTGCTCCTGAAATTCGTTTAAAAAATATCGAATGGGTGATCGTAGATAAAAATGATGTTTTATTATTTGGTACTCCATTGTTGCCGTT
>CAZOHX010000778.1:938-1573 GCA_964579315.1 uncultured Saprospiraceae bacterium | reverse complement strand
TTTAGGTAAGAATGTAAATCGGGTTGGGAAATTTGTTAAGAAGTGATTTGGAATAAAATTTGTTTTGAATTGTAAATCACTTGGAAACGATTTCTATCAGATATTATATTGTGAAAGTGATTAAATATGACAACCATTTGTCAAATCATGGTTTTTTCAAATATTGTAAAATTAATCTTTGTAACTTCGTATTGTTATTAATTTTAAAAATATTACATGAAAATCTGTTTTTTTACAATTATTTTTCTTTTTTCTTTTTATTTAGGATTTGGTCAATCCAATCCCAATGAATTATTACTCAAACGAAATTTGAAAATTGATTTTCAAGATCATTTTGAGGGAATAACCGCTTGCGACATTCCTAATCTTTTTATATTTAACTACAAAATAGAAAATATTGGAACAAAAATTTATCCTAAAAACTCAAAAATATGGGTAGAGTATGAAGATGTTTATGCAGAAGTATTTTTAACAAAATATATTTATTTTCAAGAAGAATTTTATCCAAATGATACGTTATATTTGTCTGATACCATTGATTTGTCTAAGCTGACTATATATTGGGATATTCCTATAGTTAAAGTCTGTATTGAAGATGATTTTGATACTTCGGATAATTGCCTAGATTTGTATTG
>CAZOHX010000778.1:0-928 GCA_964579315.1 uncultured Saprospiraceae bacterium | reverse complement strand
GTGACCTAGATGATTCTTGTACATCCATTTTTGATCAAACTTTGCATTTAGCTATTAGAAATGAGAGTTGTCATGATATCGAAATTGGAGAAGTGATTGAAGTGAACTTTTATAATGAAGACCATACTTTTGGATATGAGTATATTTTTCAAGAAAAAATTGAGAAAAGAGAAGTTTTTTCAATAGATATTGACCTTTCTATTTTACCCAAGGATTTTGGCTTATTTATTCTTAAATTAGATTATAAACAAGGCTATTTTCTTTTTGGTGGTTATAGAAGTTATTTAGATTACAGACAACTTAAACCATTTCCAACTCGAAATATAAACTTTGATGATTCAATCGCTTTTTTTGATTATTTCAAGTTTTCAAACACCTTTCACCATAAAAGGGAATTAGTTCAATATCAGCATGAAAAGATGTTGTCTTTTAGTTCTGCCTTTAGTATTGATTATATTTTTGACTGGGAAAAAAAAGATGATGCCAATGAATTTTTCGAATTTCGACATCAATCTTCCTTTAAAATTTGTGTTGATGTTCATGATATAGATGATCCTTTCTTGAGTTTCGATTTAGCTTTTTTACAAAATCAAATTGCTGAGAATCTAGATATAGATACAGATTTTTATACAATGGTTAAGATAGAAATAGATGGTGAATCAAAATTGATTTATAAACAAACAAATGGAAGGGTTATTTATCATGAGTATCCAATTCCCAAAAACTATAAAGGAGAAATTATTTTTAATGTGGCTGTTTTTGGTCCTTATGACGAAAAAGAAGAGGATGTTTTTAAAAATAGAAATTGGGTTCTTTTCGATAATTTTCATTTATTTGATAAAGCCAAAAAAGATACAACGAAATATTTTTCAATTTCCCCCAATCCTGTATCGGATGTTATTTCTTTTAAACCCTTAAAACTAATAGA
>CAZOHX010000777.1:0-1579 GCA_964579315.1 uncultured Saprospiraceae bacterium | reverse complement strand
TGGAAAGTCATTTTGACCACGTTGTAGATCCTGCTTCGGGGAGTTATTATATAGAAAACTTGACGAATCAAATTTGTAAAATTGTTTGGGAAGAATTATCTAAACTGTAAAATAATAGCATCTATTTCAAATGAAATAGATGCTATCAAGTATTTAAACATTTTACTCATTAGATGTAAGCATCAATTTAATACTAGTAGAAAATTGAGTAGCTGCCATAACGAATATTTCACTTTCCATTTCAACCACCGTTCCTGTTCCTATAAACAATTTGATTCTAGATCCAAATTCAGCCAAATCTTCCTTTGGTATTGAAAAGGAACCATCATTTTCAGTAACATATACCTTAGACTTCAATTGAGTTCCCTCTATATAAGCATTTGGAACTTCAATAACTTTCAAAAACACTTCTCCTTTTCCATTACTTTGCCAGCCGACTTCATAATTCGATGTCAAATTAAAATTCGGATTTAACTCATCTAACTCAATAAATATATCATTTTCCAATGTACAAATCGAATTCGATGTTTCAATTTCAATTGTTTCTGAATTTCTAAGAAGATTAAATTCAACACTACCTGCATCTGACTTCCGAAGATAACCTGTTGATATATTAGACATATTTTCTCCATTTATTTTTATAAAACCAAACCCATTATCTGGTAAAACGTCTTTTGAAAATAGTTTCACACAATTTCTTCCAAGTCCCTTATCATAATAAACTACAATATAATTTTTAATCGGCAAAGTACTAGGATCTGTCAATATATTAAGAAGTTGACTTGGAAGATTACTTTCCGCACATCCAAGTTCTCCTCTATTTTGTACATCATCTGTACATGTCAAGAATAAAGTTGACACAAAAAACATTACAATAACTTTATAATTTTTCATTTTTTTTATTTTAATAATTATTAAATACAATCTATTCACAACAATTACACTTATCAAACTCTAAATTTGTTGCAGTAAAACTATCATGTTCAATACCTGGAAAATTCATAATTTCTTCGGTAGAAAACAATGGATTACCTTCTGGTTGAGATTGAGAATCACATTCACAACATTCCCAACATTCTCCAACAGCTGGCGAAAAAGTAACCATTTGCCATACTGACCCAGAAGGTTTTTCAACTGGAAATAGGGCATAATCAGTATCTGGTGTATAATCTTCATCTGGACTTTGATTATTTTTAAGCACTTTATCATTTTCATCAAAATATATTACATTCCAATGAAATTTTCGACTTGAACCATCTTTATTCAATTCTTTTTCACATTCCCCACTTCCAGTTGGAGTATGCATAACAAAATTTAAATACTCTGATTCTTGTTCGTCCTCCGAACAAGCTGCAACATAAAAAATTGACCAAAACCCTATAGCAAAAAAAAATATATTCTTTATTTTTATTATTTTAATTTTTTAAAAACATTTATTTGTCAAAAATCAGTAAATTTCAACAAAACAAAAACAATGCCCTCGTTAGAGTGGAACATTTAATTTTAAAAAAGTAAAACATCACCAAAAAGGAAGATTAAAAAGGATGAAAGGATGAAAGGATGAAAGGATGAAAGGATC
>CAZOHX010000776.1:0-1589 GCA_964579315.1 uncultured Saprospiraceae bacterium | reverse complement strand
GATGAACTCAATTTGAAGCATTTTCAAGCGGAATGCCTCCCAGAAGATAAATTGAAAGTAATCAAGAAACTGCAAGCGGAAGGTAAAATAGTGGCAATGGCAGGTGACGGAATAAACGACGCTCCCGCCTTGGCACAATCCAATATAGGAATCGCGATGGGAACAGGAACAGATGTAGCCATTGAAAGTAGTGAAGTGACCTTGGTCAAAGGAGATTTATTGGGAATTGTAAAAGCCATCAATTTAGGGAAAGCCGTTATGAAAAACATCAAAGAAAATCTATTTTTTGCATTTATTTATAATATCTTAGGCGTACCGATAGCGGCAGGCGTATTATTTCCATTTTTCGGATTATTACTTTCTCCAATGATTGCCGCGGCAGCAATGAGTTTTAGTTCAGTATCTGTGATTGTAAATTCATTGCGATTGAGAAATGTGAATTTGAAATAAAAGAATGATAAGGTGGTCGATTATGATTTTAAAAATAATCGATCACTTTACTATAAATTCCCTAAAGATAACAGATTATGAATGAAAATTTAGAAATAAAATTAAAGCAAAGAGATATTCAACCTACTGCCATGCGTGATGATGTTTAAAGGAGCAAATTCTGCAAAAGTAACAGCATTGGTCAAGAAGCGTGTCCTCCAAATTCAAAAATCATTACCAGAAGGGGTAATTATCGAACCCTATTTGGTAAGAGATAAATTAGTCGATACTGCCATCGGAACAGTTAAGAAAAACCTAATGGAAGGGGGATTAATTGTCGTTTTTATATTAGTCCTTTTCCTAGGCAATTGGAGAGCGGGGCTAATTGTAGCTTCTGTAATTCCTTTTGCGATGCTGTTCGCTATTTCCATGATGAATATGCTTGGAATTTCTGCCAATTTGATGAGTTTAGGAGCTATAGATTTTGGATTAATAGTCGATGGTGCCGTAATTATTGTAGAATCTATTATACACAGATTGCAAGTTGGATTTGGAGGTAAAAATATGTCGCAAATTGAAATGGATCAAGAAGTGACAGATTCATCTCAAAAGATACGATCATCGGCTGCTTTTGGAGAGATTATTATATTGATGGTTTATATTCCAATCCTTGCTTTGGTAGGGATTGAAGGGAAAATGTTTAAACCCATGGCAGAAACAGTTATGTTGGCTATTTTAGGAGCATTGATTTTGTCCATGACCTATGTACCTATGATGTCTGCCTTGTTTTTAAACAAAAAGGTATCTAACAAGAAAACGATTGCAGATAAATTGATTTACTTTTTCCAAAAAGGATATACACCTTTATTGAATTTGGCGTTGAGATTTAAAAAAATATTTATTTTAGGAACAATGATTCTTTTTCTAATAAGTATTTATGCTTTTACAAAAATGGGGGGCGAATTTATCCCTACGTTGGAAGAAGGAGATTTGGCAATGCAACATATTTTACCACCAGGGAGCTCTCTTTCTCAAAGCGTTGAAACTGCTAAAATGATCCAGGAAAAGTTGTTGGAAGAGTTTCCTGAGATTCTTGATGTAGTTGCAAATATTGGTTCTGCCGAAATACCGACAGATCCTATGCCTGTGGAGATCGCAGA
>CAZOHX010000775.1:0-1589 GCA_964579315.1 uncultured Saprospiraceae bacterium | reverse complement strand
TAGCGGTGCATTTAATTTAAATAGCGTAGGTAGAAAAACGATTGTAGAAAATATTCAAATTTTTGAATCTCAATCTACTGGCTTTTATATTCGGGGTGGTAGCGTAGGACTCCGAAAAGCGATAGCCACCCAGCCCCACGGCAGTGGATTCAAATGGAATCACGGGTGGAGGGGTTTTGGTCAAAACTGGGTCGTACATTTTCCAAAAACAACACTTGATACATTATCTGCTATTGAAGGACGAAGTGGTTCTATAGCGGATATTCCTATTTCAGAGCCCATTTTATCCAATATCACAATTCTAGGATTGGGCAATACCATCGCTAGTCCACTGATTAGAGGATTTCGACTTAGAAATTCTACTTATGCTAAAATTTACAATTCATGCATTACAAAATGTAGGAGGGCTTTGCGTGTAGATTATGGTCAAGATGCAGTAGATACAGGGAAAATTGTCTTTTCCAATAATGATTTGTATGACAATGATGTTGATTACTTTGTAAATTCATCTAGTATTGCAGATATTTTTGAAAATGAAATTTATAAAAATATTTCTACGCCAATCAATATGGATACTTATATAGGAACATTAAATACTGGTTTTTACCCAACGGATCAATTACCAGATTGGTTTGATATTGAAAATTATATCGGTGCAGTAAGTTCTGATGATGACTGGACCTTAAATTGGATTATAAAAGAATAAAACTTTTTCTATTAACTAATAAGTAACTGGACATGCGTCTAATTGCTAACTTAAAATTTCTAAAAAATGAAAAAATTAAATTTTGTCTATGTTTGCTTTTTTTTAGCCATAGGATTTGCCATTGTATCTTGTGATGAAGAAGAATCAAACAAGAATCAAATCAGCAAAAATTTTGGCGATAAAAGTCATCACTTTGACCAAAATTGTATGAATTGTCACATAGCTGGTGGCGAAGGCGAATCGTCTTTTAGTATTGCAGGCAGTATTTTTAAAGATGATTTATCAAGTAAAGCTCCTAATGGAGTTATGAAGTTTTTCAGCAAACCCAATGGTGAAGGTAACTTAGTTGCTACACTAGAAGTGGATGACAAAGCCAATTTTTATACTACTGAAAATATAGATTTATCAAAAGATGTATATGCTGCAGCAATTGGAAAATCAGGCAAAATGAAATTTATGTCCACACCTCTCACTTCAGGAAGTTGTACAAGTTGTCATGGAAATACTACCAAAAAATTATGGATTGAATAGATGGATAAAAATAGGGTTTACTAAACTTTATAAGTTTGGTAAACCTATTCAATCAATTTCTTCCAACTCAAAAAAAAATCTATGAAATACATAAGTTTTATAATACTACTCATATTTATGTCTTGCCACTCAGAAAAAAAAACTACTAAACCGATTTGCAACCGACCAGCCTATGCCATTGTAGTGCACGGTGGAGCTGGAGCTATCAGCAAAAAAAGGATTACTCCCGAAAAATCAAAAGAGTACAAAACCGTGCTCAATGCAGCACTAGATAAAGGAGAAAGTATATTGAAAAATGGAGGAAGTAGTATGGATGCAGTATGTGCAACCATTGAAATTTTAGAAAATTCAT
>CAZOHX010000774.1:0-1589 GCA_964579315.1 uncultured Saprospiraceae bacterium | reverse complement strand
TGTTTTAAAATATTGGTCTCCTACTTATCTTTGTCAAATGAAACGGCAAACCAATTATCAAAAAGCATTAGATTATCTTTATACCCAACTTCCTATGTTTCAAAGGGTAGGGCAGGCAGCATTTAAGAAAGATTTGACCAATATATTAGCCTTGATGGCAAAATTAAATGAGCCATATCGTGCATATCCTACCATTCATATTGCAGGTACAAATGGAAAGGGCACTACTGCACATCTATTGAGTGCCGTCCTACAGGCTTCAGGCTATAAGGTAGGTTTATATACGTCCCCACATTACTTAGATTTTCGTGAGCGAATCAAAGTTGATGGTAAATTAGCTGACAAGCGTTTTGTTGTTGATTTTGTAAAGAAAAACAAGTCACTTTTTGAAGCAATAAAGCCATCTTTTTTTGAAATTACAGTCGCAATGGCATTTCAATATTTTAAAGAGCAAAATGTAGATGTGGCGATTATCGAGACGGGATTGGGTGGACGATTGGATTCTACCAATATTATTCAGCCAATTCTAAGTATCATTACCAATATCAGTTTGGATCATCAACAATTTTTGGGAGACACGCTTCAAAGTATTGCCAAAGAAAAAGCAGGAATTATTAAACAAAATACGCCAGTTGTAATTGGAGAGTACCAAGCTGAAATTTATCCTATTTTTAAAGATATTGCAAAAAAACGGCAGGCAACTTTGATCAATGCATCCGATATTTATGAAACCATTTCTTCAAAACCAGGTCAATATGGCTTTGGTTTTTATACGATTAAAGAAAATGGATTGGATAGATTTATTCATCTTGCGGTAGGAGTTGATGGGCCTTTTCAAAGTAAAAATATTAATACTGTTTTTGCCGCTTTGAGTATTTTACAAGACCATTTTCCCAAAATTTCCAATAAAACGATTCAATTGGGGCTTAGGAATGTAAAAAAAATGGCTAATTACCAAGGTAGATGGCAATTTTTGGGAGAAAATCCCAAAATTATAGTCGATAGTGCTCATAATGAAGCAGGATTGAGTTTGGTGATGGACGCATTATCGAAAGAGCATTTTAATAATTTACATATCGTATTAGGTATGGTAAATGATAAAAGCCATGAAAAAGTATTGAAATTCTTTCCCAAAACTGCTAAATACTATTTTGCGAAAGCAAATATTCCAAGGGGATTGGAAGCCAAAAAATTACAAGCTATTGCTCAACTTTTTGATTTAAAAGGTAAGACTTACACTAGTGTTCGAAGGGCATTTGCTGCTGCAAAAAAAAGTGCAAAAGAGCAGGATCTAATTTTTGTGGGGGGAAGTATTTTTGTGGTAGCAGAAGTTTTGGACTGAGGATTTTATAGTAGAATCTAAAATGAAATTATGAATAAAAATATATCATTAGTGCTTTCTGGAGGTGGGGCAAGAGGCATTGCACATATTGGAGTAATCGAAGTGCTATTAGAAAACGGTTATCAGATTTCAGCTATTGCAGGTACGTCTATGGGGGCTTTGGTTGGTGGAGTTTATGCTTCGGGTACTATGAATGGATTCAAAGATTGGTTAGTGAATAGTGATATTAAGGATGCTCTTAAAATAT
>CAZOHX010000773.1:0-1596 GCA_964579315.1 uncultured Saprospiraceae bacterium | reverse complement strand
ATTTCACCAATGAAAAACAAATTGCTACATCATCTCAACGAAAATCATCTTTGGGACAACCACCTCACGTTAGCACGTAATGAATATCTGAAAGAAGCTGGTAGTATAGATACCAATGTTTATTATGTTTCTAAGGGAAGTCTTCGGATTTTTATTTTTGATGAGAAAGAAGAACATACCATTCGATTTGGATATCAAAACAATATTATTGTTGCATTGGACAGCTTTCTTACAGAGCAGCCCTCTGATTTATATATCCAAGCACTGAAGAAAACAGTATTAAAAGTCATTAAAAAGAATACTCTTGTCCATTTATTAAGTGAATCACAAGATTTTAATGCTTTTTGGAATGAAAATTTACAAAATTTAGTGCTTCAACAAATGGAGAGAGAACGTGATTTACTGACTGCATCTCCTATGGAACGATATAAAAGAGTGCTTAATAGAAGTCCACAACTTTTTCAAGAAGTACCTAATAAATATATCGCTTCTTATTTAAGAATGACTCCTGAAACGCTCTCTCGATTAAAAAAATCTTGATTTGAATCAATATTTAAGTCATCAAAACTCTGCATCTTTGTAAAAAATATAAACGATGCAAGCAGATATACTTATAGATGAATTAATTCAAATCATCCAAATCCAAATCCATCAAGCAGAAATGTTTAAAAAATTATCAATTCAAAAACTAAATCAAAAAAATAATCCAAACAGTTGGAGTATATTAGAATGTATTGAACACTTAAATCTATATGGAACTTTTTATCTTCCTGAAATTGAAAAACAAATAGAAAAAAGCATTTATCCACCAAGTCCCATTTTTAAAAGTGGTATTTTGGGTAATTATTTCGCAAAATCTATGCTTCCATCTAAGAAAATGAAAAAAATGAATACTTTTGCTGATAAAAATCCTGTTGGAAGTCAATTAGATGAGTCCGTCATTGATAGATTTATTTTTCAAGAAAAAAAAATGATACATTTATTGAATCAAGCTCGAAATATTAGTCTATCGAAAACCAAAACAGCTATTAGTATTTCCAAATGGATTCGATTGAGATTGGGCGATACATTTCGTTTTGTGATTAATCACAATACAAGACATATTGCACAAGCGAAGCAACTCACCTAAATAAATTAATATGAAAGATCATAAATTGCCATCAGATTTGATTTCAGACATCAAAAATCGATTAAAAACACTGAGTGGACAAATTAATGGTATCGTCAAAATGTTAGATGATGGTAAAGATCCCGAAAAAATAAATGTTCAATTTAAATCTATTGATAAAGGTATTCAAAAAGCTCATTTTTTGTTGCTTGATGAAGTCTATCGTAAGGCATTAGCGATAGGCATTGTCAAAGCGGTAGATTCTTGTCCAGGAAATTGCGGCAATGAAGCCAAAATTGAATTTCTTAAAAATGAATTTCCTAAAATACAATTGGATGATATTTCTAAAAAATTGAAGGAAATTCAGTCCATTGAAGACCGATTAAAAGCACTAGAAAAAGAAGAATAAAAAATAATCATCAAAAAATTTGGCAACCCCCTCCCTACCCATCTTATATTTGTCGCATCATTAATCAATAAAATATCAG
>CAZOHX010000772.1:0-1600 GCA_964579315.1 uncultured Saprospiraceae bacterium | reverse complement strand
CAACAGGCATAATATCCTATCTTTGGAGCAATGAATTAACCACAAAAAACATCGAAAATTTAAAAGCAGGTAGTTATTCGGTAACGGCAACAGATGAAAATGATTGCCAAATTATAGAGCAAGTTACGATTGATGAACCTTCTAAATTAACAGCATCTTCCACCAAAACGGATGCCTTGTGTCATTCAGATGCTAATGGTACGGCTACTGTTTCTGTCATGGGCGGAACGGCTCCTTATACTTTTCAATGGAATAATGACAGCAACAATCCTTCTCTTGAAAATCTTACTAATGGGCAATATTCCTGTATCATCACAGATAGTCACAATTGCACAACAACCTCTTCGATTGAAATTGAAGCCCCCGAATTGTTGACCATCAAACCATTGGTTACCGCAGTATCCACACCCAACGGAAATGATGGATCCATAATTGTTGGGGTAAACGGTGGAACTCCTCCCTATTCATTCCTTTGGAGTAATGGTGAAACTGCTCCAGAAATTACAGGATTGGATAAAGGAAATTATTCCGTGGACATTTCGGATGCACATGAATGTACAATTTCTATGGATTTTGAAATTACAGCACCAGATGTTGTCCTTATTGATATAGAAAAAAAGGACATCAAATGTTTTGGAGAAGATGATGGTACTGCTACCGTCAACGTTACTCAAGGAGAATCCCCTTTCACTTATCTATGGAGCAATGATGAAACCACCTCCAGTATTTCAACACTCTCACCAGGGAATTACTCCGTGACAGTCACTGATAATTTAGGTATTACATCTACTGCTTCTGTAGAAATCACACAACCAGATAATATTGAAATCAATATATTAACCCACAATGTAGATTGTTTTGGAAATACCAATGGAGGGGCTGAAATTACGGCAACAGGAGGCACCCCTCCCTATGAATATAAATGGCAAAATGATTTAGAAGACAATTTACCTGCTGGTAATTATATAATCACAATTGTAGATGCAAATAACTGTGTTGCAACTTCCAAATTTATTATTACATCTCCTGATGAGATTGTAGTATCAGAAACCGTTACGGATTCAAAAGTGAATCAAGCCGTTGGAGCAATCGATATTACACCTACTGGAGGACTCAGCCCTTATACTTTTGTTTGGAGCAATGAAGCCAAAACGGAAGATATAGACCAATTAAAAGCAGGAGTATATTCCGTAACAATCACAGATAAAAATGGATGTACCTATGAAAATACATATACCGTAGGAGAAATAGTTGCGACAAATGAGTTATTAACGGAAGAAAATCTTTCAATTCATCCGAATCCATCCAGTGGTAATTTTATTTTAGAAATGGATATTCGCTCTCAAAAATCCATTCAAATAGATATTTTCAATGTAACTGGTCAAAAAATTACTGCTGATATTCAGGAATTATCAAAAAATGAAAGATATCAGGTACATCTTTCCCCTGTGGCTGGAGTTTATTTTATGAAACTTCGTTTGGATGATGAGATTTTGGTAAAAAAATTGGTGGTGGAGTGATATTTTGTTAATGTATGGTTTACCAAACTTTTTAAGTTTGGTAAACCTGATTTTTTTAACATCTTTTTGCTGTGAGGGGA
>CAZOHX010000771.1:0-1601 GCA_964579315.1 uncultured Saprospiraceae bacterium | reverse complement strand
GTGAAATAGTCCCATCTTTATTTCTTTCCAAAATGGCTATTCAAAAAAACACAATCAAAGAAATCCGACTTTACGTACATTTTTTAGCCCTTTCTAAAATGGCTGAAATTGAAATTGAAATGTAAAAACCATCATCTCTATTTCTTATTTTAAACGAATAGTGACATTCTTTTTTATTGTTTGTGAACTCATTTGAATACGTTATTGTATTCAAATGATGGTTTATTTGTTCCATTTTTTGTTAAAAAGAAACATCTTTGGAATTAATTTTTTAATGTTAAAGTTAGAGATTATTTTGTTTTTGGTCCAGTATTTTATCGAAAGCTAAAAAACATATAAATCACTTTTTATATGGCATTATTCTTGTCTATAAACCAATGAGTTATACTGATTTTTGTGATTCTTATAACTTGACAAAAACTACTAAACAGATTATAATTAATTTCGATCAAATGAAATTGAGATTTAATAAATACTCATTCGTGTTTTTATTCATCCAATTGCTATGTATTCCCATTAGCAATGGTGAAAATGTGAATCCTAATTTTAATGATGGTTCTGCCACCTTAGAATTGACGAGTAGTGTATCAAATGCAAATCCAGAAACAGGAGAAGTATTTTCAATTTTTCTCCAATATAGATGTTCAAGTACAACGAATGATTGTGAAGGGGTGTTTATAACGGATCCTATACCTGCGGAATTAGAATATGTCAATGTTGCAGGTTCGGTTCATACGGTGAATGAAGTCTATGATGCGGGAACAAGAACAGTCACTTTTACTTTTGCAGATCCGTTGGTTGCAGGAGCAGTAGGTGAAGTTCAGATATTCGTAAAGTTTCCAAATGGTCCAACACCAAATGGGACTGTAGCAAATAACACAGCTACAATGAGTGCAACCAATGCTAATGATGCAACGTCGTCTGTAAGTAGTACCGCGACAGCGACTGAAAAAATGGTTTATCGGAAGAGATATTCCGCTGGAGGAGCGTCTGGAGGTTTATTGGCTTATTACTTTAAAATTGTAAACGGAACAGATGGTGAAAATACAAATGGAACATTAAATATCGATGGTTTTATTATTAGAGATACGCTTCCAGTCGGAGTAACATTTGTTGAATGTGTTCAATTTCCAACATCTTATGATGCTGCCACAAGAATAGTAACAATTGATGGATCAGGCACAACTTTATGGCCAGGTGATAGTTATTGGCCAAAGTTGGTGGTCTCTGTAGATGGAGGTACTTATCCAATTGGAAGTACTGTTAATAATTCTGCAACTATTTTCTATGATCCCGTAGGTCAAGCGACAAAGACTCAAACAGATAGTCATGCACATGTTTTAACTGGAAATATTAATTCATCATATTTGGAGAAAACCTGCTCCAATGGATCCATCACTCAAGGTGATATTGGGAGATACTATATTTATGGAGATGTAAATGGGACAGAACAATTAAATAATTTTTGCATTAAGGATACTATTCCAACTGGTCTAAATGTTCGGAGTTTCAATTCAGGGAGATGGTTTTATGGTGGTCTTCATGGTGCATCAGATATTTTGAATATTACTTATGAAACAAATTTAGGTGGACCTTACACC
>CAZOHX010000770.1:0-1605 GCA_964579315.1 uncultured Saprospiraceae bacterium | reverse complement strand
TTTGAAGAAAAACAAGTAAGAAAAGGAATGGAAAAAAAAGTGTAGGGTAAAAATAAAAAAATGTGATGGAATGATTGTAATGTTAAGCAAAAATACTTATCATTCAAGTGGAGCAAGATGGGAGATAAAATGTGCAAAAGAAGAAAACATTCCTGTAATTGGTATGCATATCAATAAAAAAAATAAAGGAGCAATTCCTCGTGAGTTGAAAGGAATGCCTATAATTGAGTGGTCTTGGGAAAATTTAAGTAAAAGCATTAATAAAATTAAACAATGAAGTTATTTGTTTGTAATAGAAGTAAAGATAAGGAACACGCTGATAATGTTATAAATTTATTATTGGAAAAATCTGATAATGCTATTGCAATTCTACAAGAAATTGAACATTCTGAACATTGGAAAAATAAGGTTGAACAAAAATTACAAGAGTGTGATTTTGTAATGTTTTTATTAGGAAATGATACTTTTGAAAGTGAACAAATTAAATGGGAATATTTAAAAGCAAAGGAATTAAATAAACAAATAGTCGGTTATAAACTCAATAATGTCTCTAAACAATCACTTTTATTTTGCCAAGGATTTCAAGTTTTTGAAAATGCGGAACAATGTATAAATTTCCTAAAAAAAACATATGATGATGACAGAAGCCTTAAATTAGAACAATATAAAATAATGGTTAGTTCAACCGAAAAAGTTACAGAAAATAGGATGAAAGTGAATAACTTATTTTTTACGATTACTTCAACAATTCTTTCTGTCGGCTTTGTTTTGGGTAAAACTTTTGGATTTTCAATAAAAGCAATGTTAGGAATGTTAACGTTAACTATTTTATCTTTAATTCTCTCATATTTTTGGGAAAGCTTAATAAACTCTTATGCTTTACTAAATCAAGGGAAATTTAAGATAATTAATAAAATAGAGAAACAATTAAGGACAAATATGTTTGAAGATGAATGGAATATACTAACACAAGAAATTAAGTATAAACCAAATTCTAAAACTGAAATGACAGTAATAAAATATTTTAGGACTTTTATTTACATTATTGGTATAATTGAAATATTTTATGTTGTTTACTTAATTTGTCAAGTTTTATTAAAGAAATAATATAAAAATCAAAAATTATGGAAAACAAAAAAATCGTATTTATTGCATTTGCAATTGAAGATGAAAGACAAAGAGATTTTCTTAAAGGGCAATCACTTTTAACAAAATCACCATTTGAGTATACTGATATGTCAGTTAAAGAACCATATAAATCGGAATGGAAAGAAAAAGTTAGAACAAGAATTAAACGTTCGGATGGTGTTATTGTTCTTGTTAGCAAGAATTCACTTTCTTCAAGCGGTCAAAAATGGGAAATCGAATGTGCAAGAGAAGAAAAGAAAAAGTTATTAGGAATATGGGCTTATACAGATGATAGAACAAATATCGTTGGTCTTAACACAAAAGTTTGGACTTGGGACAATATTAAAAATTTTATTGATAGTCTTTAATAAAGGCGAACGCACAACAAAAAATATAGTGCATTTGGCAAGATGGTGCTAAAATTCAAGATGATAGCAATAAATAAACATAATGCAAAACCGAAAATTTGGAGCGTTG
>CAZOHX010000769.1:0-1607 GCA_964579315.1 uncultured Saprospiraceae bacterium | reverse complement strand
AGCAAGTCATTTGATGGCGGCAAATATGTCGTGTCTGAAACCAGTTTGAACTTACTAATATTTCACGAAGAGTCAATTGCGATGCGTTTACTCCATTGGGTGAGAAATTGTATTTACAACCATTCCCGATAATTATCCGGATTTATAATTTGGAAACCAGCATTCGGATAAGCACTCTTCCAGCCTCCCGGAATTTTTACCTTTTTTTTAGAATTCCATTTAAATTCAAATCCGTAAAGCTGACCGCCTCGATCTTCTATCCAGTCAATTTCCTGTTGATCGTATGTTCTCCAAAAATAATTATAGACAAGCATTCCATTGTAGTGTTGGTATTTTATTCTTTCCGAAATCATATAATTTTCCCATAATACGCCCATGTCATTTCTTAGATGAATAGGATTTAAATTACCAGCTAGAATATTGCGAATACCATTATCCAAAAAATAATATTTACTACTTTTATTAATCTCTTTTCTTAGATTTCTACTAAATCCGCCTACTTTATAAATGATAAATACTTTTGTCAATAAATTAAGGTATTTTTCTACCGTATTTCTACTTAATTGAAGGGCATTTGATAGCTCAGGAATGCTTACTTCACTTCCAATTTGAAAAGCAACCATTCTAAGTAAGTCAATAATTTTGTCCGAATTTTTAATGGTCTCAAAAGTTAAAATATCTTTTAACAGATAAGAGTTCAATAGTTCCTGCAGGTACAGATACTTTTCCTCTTTGGAGTCCATTTGAAGGAGTTCAGGGTAATTGCCATATATTAATCTATCATGCAGTCTGTCCTTCCTTTCGGTGATAATTTCTTTTTGTGCAATTTCGCCTTCAGATATTCCGAATAATTTAAAGGTCATTTTTCTTCCAGTTAGTGGCTCGCCTGTGTGATTTTCAACGTCGAAAGCGGAAGAACCGGTGATTAAAACTTTCAAATCCGGAATTTCATCCACCATTAATTTTAACGCATTACCAATGTCGGGAATCTTTTGTGCCTCATCAATAACCAAAAACCGCTTTCCCTCTAAGATGGATGCTAATGATTTTATGCTTCTTCGCTTAAATAATTCACGTGTTGAAATATCCTCTCCATTCAATAATAAATACGGATCTTTAGATTCAGCCACTATCTTGCGAATCAAAACCGTTTTCCCTACACGCCTTGGACCTAAGATTACCACTACTTTATTAGGGCGCAAATACTTTTTTATTTTGGGTTCAATAACCCGGGGAATAAACTCCATATATCTACCTTTTAAACATATTAACGTTAATTCGTTCAATTAGTTGAATAAATTAACGTTAATTCGTTCAAAAACAACCTTCTCCTCCCCTATCAGATATATAAAATGTAAAAACGTTTTTTTGCCCGTCGGTTTTTTTTTGCCGTCGGTTTCAACCGACGGACGCAATTCAAAAGGAACTTTTAGTCACTTTCTCTTTTGTGGCAGCATGACATTTGATACACTACCATAAAAAATAATAGTTGGCACTTTTTCAAATCTAATCGAACCATTTAGACCCCAAATAAAATTCATCACCCTTTGGAAAAACAGGGTGATGAATTCCCCTTCTTACAACTTATTAAACCGCACCGTAGAGAC
>CAZOHX010000768.1:0-1609 GCA_964579315.1 uncultured Saprospiraceae bacterium | reverse complement strand
CCGTTGGGGGTGCATACTTTTCATATTCCTTTTTCGCTGAACAAGTTTTTCTAACGGACTATTGTTAATAAATTGTCCTATGTAATATCAGGACGTAAGACGAAGACTTAATCCTATATTGTATGAAATGAGTTCACTCTAATAATATTAACACTACCGCCAGCCAGATGCCAAATACACTATATTTTTTGTTGTAGTTTGTTTTTCTTTTCATAAGTATTTTTAGATAATTCCCAACGATTTACTTCTTGTTCAAAATTTAAAGAGCCTGGAATTGTTCTATATTTTTTTATAAATTCAAATCCAACTTTTTTCAATATTTTGTTTGGAGCGGGATTTAAGGCGTATGGTTCGCAAATCAACTTTTCAATTTTCAATTTTTCAAAATAATAGGGAATTGACTTTTTTATTAATTTAGTTCCAATTCCTTTTTTTCTATTAGTTGAATTCCATAAGTGTAAGTGCATAGTTGCTTCTTTACCATATTCAATTCCGTTTACATTTGTGTGTCCAATTTGCTTTCCGTCTAATTCCCAAATCAAAGCGTAAGATTTTTTGTCAGTTATTGAGTTTTCGATTTGTTCAGTCAGCATCTTTTTTAGTTCAGTTCTTGTTGGAAGTTTGTTCAAGTCAACTCCCATTTGCACCAAAAAATCAGGGTCAGAATTCAACCAATAATTAGCAATTAAATCAATATCTTTTAATTTTATTTCTCTTACATTTATGTCACTATTTGTATCCATTTTTCATCATTTTTTAATGCACGGCAACTTGAATATCCCCACCTAACAAAAAAACGCCCTAACCAATTGATTATCAGAGATATATCCGTTTATATACGTATATTAATCGCTAAGTTACGACAATAATCTAATATTTACAAATTTTTTCTTTTTTTTATGGGAGCGTGTAGAATACGAAATAAAGTGTTCTAAATCAGCTATTTGGATGAATCCAATGCTTGGTTTTGGTAAAGGAACGGCAGGTATAGACCTAAACTCGCAAACCAGTGTCAAATTCACGATTACCCGATGATTTCGCAAAAAAAATCCGCATCATATCAGATATAATGCGGATTTTTAGGAACATCAAAGAATACTATTCAATCGTAATTTTTCTATAAATCACTTCCTGCTTAGATTCCAATCGGAGTAAATATACCCCAGCTACTTCATCAGAAAAATCTAACTCCATTTTTCCGAAAGGAGCACCATCAAAATCATAGATTAATTGCCCCAAAGTATTGAATACTTTTAAGTTCATTTTTCGGATTTGACCTAAGTCGATATAGAAAATGCCAGAGCTAGGATTGGGGTAAATGTGCACATCTTTTGCCCAAATGGCTTCTTCCAAGCCTGTCACAAAGTCGATAACTACTTCTTGCTGAAACATACAGCCATTGGCATCCACAATTTCAGCGATATATTCTCCTGGCAAAACATTTTGTAATTGCATCCCTGAGCCCACCAAAGAGCCATTAAAATACCATTGGGCGATATAAGGACTCGTTCCCCCCGTGATATTTGTAATTTCGGCGCTACCATCCGAAATGGTCTCACCAGAAGCATCAGAGACATTTATTTCCGCGCCTGTGATTTGCGGACATTCT
>CAZOHX010000767.1:0-1610 GCA_964579315.1 uncultured Saprospiraceae bacterium | reverse complement strand
TCCCCGACAATCCAGGGGGTGGCACAGTGGATTGGACAAACCCTTGGGGCGAACATAAATATATTGATGAAATTGAAGCTAGGGAAGATGGGGGGACACCTGCCTTTTTGCAAACTATGAAAGTAGCTTTATCCTGTCAATTAAAGGAGAAAATGGGTGTAAAGAATATTTTAAAGCGTGAAGAAGAACTCTTGACAATACTATGGAAAGGACTTGATGAAATCAATGGCGTACACATCTTAGCAGATAACATCCGTGATCGACTAGGGGTTATTTCTTTCTATATTGAAAATATTCATTACAATTTAGTAGTGAAATTACTAAATGATCATTTTGGGATTCAAATGCGGGGTGGTTGCTCTTGTGCAGGTACGTATGGGCATTATTTGCTCGCAGTTTCGCATCAGACATCTAATAGGATTTCTGCTAAAGTGAGTTTGGGGGATATGTCCAATAAGCCTGGATGGGTACGTATGTCGATTCATCCAACAATGACCGACGATGATATTCGATATATTTTGAAGGGCATAAAATTTGTGGCTGAAAATCATGAAAAACTCAGTTTGGACTATGATTATAACGCTGCTACTAATGAATTTTCTTTTAACGGTAATCCTGATAATATGGATTTCATGAAAGATTGGTTTGGTGATGAGTTATCCGTTAAGCAGTTACCAGTTGAGTAGTTATGAGTTTATAAATATGTAAAAATGAAAAGAATATATTTCGATAATGCGGCAAGTACACCCTTAGAAGGTGAAGTTATTGAGCGAATGAAAGAAGTGATGGTCGATGTATATGGCAATCCGTCTTCCATTCATAATGAGGGGAGAATTGGTCGTACTTTGGTAGAAAAAGCTAGAAAAACGGTTGCTGAATCTATTAATGCATCCATTGGGGAAGTATTTTTTACTTCTTGTGGTACAGAATCTAATAATATGATTTTGAAAGGTGCGGTGAATGATTTGGGTGTGAAACGTATTATTTCTACTAAAATTGAGCATCATTGTATTTTACACACACTTGATTACATTGATAAAGTATATGACGATGTAGAGATTATTTATTTGAATGTAAATGCTTTTGGAACTCCTGATTTGGAACAATTGGAAGTGATTTTATCATCATCAGACATCAAAACGTTGGTTTCGTTGATGCATTCAAATAATGAATTGGGAACTATGATTTCTCTTGAAAAAGTAGGTGATATTTGTAAGAAATATAATGCCCTTTTCCATTCAGATACCGTACAAACGGTGGGACAATACAAAATTGATGTTCAAAATACCAATATACACTTTTTAGCAGCTTCTGCTCATAAATTTTATGGTCCAAAAGGAGTTGGATTTGTTTATATTTCAAATGATGTGATGTTAAATCCTTTTATCAATGGGGGGGCTCAGGAACGAAATATGAGGGGTGGAACAGAGAATATTTATGGAATAGCGGGGCTTGAAAAAGCATTAGAATTGGCAATGACTCAAATGGAAGAGAGACGTGCAAAGGTGAACGCTATTAAAGAATATATGAAAAAAAGTCTTGAAAAACATATCAAGGGAGTAACTTTTAATGGGAATCCTAATGCTTCAAGTGTTAAAGTTTTGAGTGTA
>CAZOHX010000766.1:0-1611 GCA_964579315.1 uncultured Saprospiraceae bacterium | reverse complement strand
TTCATTTTCAGATCAATCTTTGGTTTGGTTTAATCCCCTTTCAGATGAAGAAATTGACTACTATCTCGAAAAATATCAACCCTATGATAAGGCAGGCAGTTATGGGATTCAAGAATGGATTGGATTGTGTAAAATATCTAAAATAGAAGGCACTTATGCTAATATTATGGGACTGCCTGTAAACAAAATCTATGAGCAAATAGTTAAGTGGTAAAAAGAAAAGCCCGACTATCTCTCGAAAATCGGGCTTTGTTATTCACAATAAACACTTTGGTATTACAAATATAACGATTTTTTATTTATTTTTCTATATTTTATTATAAATGGTGACATTTAATGTATAAATGGTTGAAAACATTGAATAATTAAAATATATTACTCGGTGTTTTCCCTTGATTTTCAGTATTTGATTGAAAATGATCAATTTTTTTAGAATTGACGGGGAAGAACTATCTTTTAAGAAAAAATGTTGTATTTTTGAGATAAATGATATTTAAAAGATGAAATTTAAAGAAAAATATATAAATCCTTTTACTGATTATGGTTTTAAACGATTATTTGGTGAAGAACCAAATAAGGATTTATTATTGGATTTTTTAAATGAATTATTGAGAGAACAAGAAGGTAAAATCACAGACTTATCTTTTTTGCCAAATGAGAAGTTACCTATTTCAGTAGGCGATAGACGGGCAATTTTTGATATCTATTGTATTAATGAAAAAGGAGAGCAGTTTATTGTGGAAATGCAAAAGGCGGAGCAAAAATTCTTTAAAGATAGAACTGTATTTTATTCTACCTTCCCAATTCAAGAGCAAGCACGAAACCAAGATAGATTTTGGAATTTTGAGCTAAAGGCAGTTTATACTATTGGCATATTAGACTTTGTGTTTGAAGAAAGTGATCCCAATAAATATCGTCATGATGTGAAGTTGACAGAACAAGAAACCAAGAAAGTTTTTTATGATAAGTTGAATTATATTTATCTCGAGATGCCAAAATTTGATAAAACTGAGAAAGAATTGGACACACGTTTTGAAAAATGGATGTTTATCTTGAAAAATTTACCAAAACTGGATAGAATTCCAAAGAAGTTAAAAGAAAAGATATTTTTAAAACTGTTTCAATCTGCAGAAATAGCAAGATTTACACCAAATGAGTATAAACAATACGAAGCAAGTGTCAATGCATACCGTGATATTTTGAATATTAAGAATACTGCTTTTGAAAAAGGAATTGAAAAGGGAATTGAAAAGGGGGCATTAAATAAAGCAAAAATGATAGCGTTGGAAATGATAAAGGATGGTGAAACTGTAGAGAAAATAATTAAATACACAGGTTTGACCCAAAAAGAGATTGATGCTTTAAAATGATAAATAAACCTTGCTATTGTACAGCTACCTATTTAAAAGATATTTATTAAAGGTATCAACAGAACCCATTTCACTTTTAGCTATAAAAGCGGGGATTAGTATAACTAGTCCACTGATAAAACCCATTTTCCAAAATAATATTACCATTATTAAACTCACAATGATTCCTAGATAAGTAGGTGGATATATGTTTTTTGGTATTTAATTGATAAATAATTTTTGTTTTAGACGAAATAAAAAA
>CAZOHX010000765.1:0-1625 GCA_964579315.1 uncultured Saprospiraceae bacterium | reverse complement strand
GAATGATTTGAAAGATTCATGTTATTAGTTGTTTAGATTTTAATTTTAGAAAAGAGAGCTATTTCGATTTGAAATAGCTCTTTTTTTTGGATATTATTTATGGGAAAAACGTATTCTAAAATAAATGTTTCTAAATCAAGAATATTTTGCGTATGTTTGGATTACCTTTGTAATATAAAAACAATTCATATGGATTATATTGAAATAACAGGTTACAAGTCAATTAGGAATGAGAAAATCGAATTAAATCCAATAAATTTATTAATAGGAGCAAATGGGAGTGGAAAAAGTAATTTTATTTCTTTTTTCACCTTTTTAAACAGGCTTTATCATAAAAAACTTAATGATTATATTGAAATCTCAGGAGGAGCAAATAAAATATTGCATAAAGGGAAAGAAAATACAGATCGAATTTCTTTTAAAGTTGAATTTGACAACGGACGAAATGGCTATGGTGCTACTTTAGTTTCAGGAGTTGACAATTTTGTTTTTACACATGAAAATTTATTTTATAAAGGAAATAATTGGGATATTGGTCGTTCATTGAAGGAAGCCACAGTAAAAACACATGAACAAGGTGAGCGAGTACGATTTATTAGACAATATTTAAAGGGTTTTAGAAAATATCATTTTCATGATACAAGTGATAAATCTGCTTTTACAGAATTTAGCAATATTGAAAATGATACTTATTTTCTTTATAGTGATGGCTCAAATTTAGCAGCATTTTTATTCAATATTCAAAAAAACAATGTAATAGTTTACAATAGAATTGTTAAGACTATAAAATCAATCGCTCCTTATTTTTCAGATTTTTATTTACAACCTAATTCGGAAAATTATATTAGATTGCAATGGACAGACAGATATAGTGAAACTATTTATGGAGTTACTGATTTATCTGATGGGACAATACGTTTTATGGCTCTGACCGTTTTATTTTTGCAACCAAAACTCCCAGATACCATAATTATAGACGAACCCGAATTGGGGCTTCATCCTACTGCGATTGCTAAATTGGCAGGTATGATAAAATCTGTTTCTGAAAAGGGTTGCCAAGTAATTATTGCTACACAGTCAACTGATTTAATAAGTCATTTCCAACCAGAAGATATAATTACCGTTGACCAAATTGATGGGGAAAGTAAATTTAAAAGACTTGACAGTAATAAACTTTCAAATTGGTTAGATGATTACACTATAGATGATTTGTGGAAAAGGAATATTATTCCTACAGGTCAACCAAATTACTAAATATGCGAAGATTTGTCATAATTTGTGAGGGAGAAACGGAAAAAGAATTTTGTAAAACAATATTAGTGCCTTATTTTGCAAATCATAAAATTTCTATTCAGTCCCCTTTGATTAAGAAGTCAATGGGAGGCATTGTCAAATGGTTTGATATAAAAAAACAGATAGAAAATCATATAAAAAACGAGTCAGATGTTTTTGTAACTACATTTTTAGATTATTACGGTATTGGAGATAGGCATTGTTTTCCAAATTGGGAAGATTCGAAGCAAGAAATTGATAAAAATAAACGAATGGATATTTTGGAAGCAGGAATGCAAGAAAGTATTGACAAAGAATTGAGATATAGATTTTTACCATATATTCAACTTCAT
>CAZOHX010000764.1:0-1630 GCA_964579315.1 uncultured Saprospiraceae bacterium | reverse complement strand
GTCTATTTTTATTGGTATAATGTAAAAACATACTCATTTCCTGCATTTGTTTTAAAGATAACTTTTGTTTGTGTTCTCCATCAAAAGTAAATCCACCGAAAGCCAAATTCATATCCCACAAAATCGGATGAAAAATACCCGTAGTATCTCGATAGACATAATAATTATGAGATAACCACCCCGTATAACTATCTAAATTGACCAATACATTATTAAATGCATGCATCCAAAGCGTCTGATCTACATCTAAATACTGATTGATGTCTTTTTTATCACTGTTAAGCACAGCGACAAAATAGATAAACTCTTTCCATCCCCTTTTTGATTTCAATTCATAATAATTTTCATAACAAATTGAATCCTTGCCGATATATTGCATAGAAGCATATTGCCCTTTCAAACAACCCTTTTTGGGTTTTTCCTTAGTAGATTTATAATTATCGGGGTCACATTTAACAAATACACCCTTATGATGACCAAAATGCTTATTTAAAAATTCATTATCCACGGATTCCACATTGGTATAAAGCCCGATATATTCATCATTTACGTATAATCGAGCGAAATTGGCTCTAGGAGCGGGCATATATTTTCGTGCAATTTCATAAGCCAAAACTTCTCTCACGAAACTTGGATCACGAAATACATTTGAAAGTTTGATCCTAGTGTATTTGCCATCAAATTTTTGTTTCTTCTTTTTATAATTTGCTTGAAAATTGAAGGGAAGTTTTCGAGATTTATTACGTTTTACATTGTAATAAGAACTATTACCCTTGTAGCGAATCCCTACATCTTTATATATTTTACCATTTATAGATACATCTCCTAAAATACGCTCTTTGGTGCCTAGATTTTTCAAAGAATCTAGTGTTTGCTCCCAATTTTTATTTTTGATAGTCACCTTAATATCTTGCACACGATAATTATCATATAAATCTTGAGAAAATAACAAAGAAGTTATTCCTAAAAAAAGAAAAGTTAAAAAATGCTTCATGTGTTTAAAATTTTGATTATTTGAAAAGAGAAGTTTCCAAAATTTGTGTTTCTCTATTCAGATTTCAAGCAATTGATACCATCAACTACTCCAATAATGATGCTCAAAAAAATAGTTCAAGCAGTAATATTTTAATTGCTGCTTGAACTACTTACTTAATTAGAAAAAAACAAATCGCTTTTTAGTTTAAATCTGACAATTTCACTTTTATAGGCTCATACATGTACCGAGTCGGGAAATAAGAAATAGAAAGAGCATTCTCTCCTACTAAATAGAAGTATATCTTTTTGGAATTACCCCTTGGATTAATACTTATCCCATACACGCCGTCATTAGCAGTCCCGTCACCATGTTTCCCATCATCTTTCAATTCAGCTTGCAATAATTTGCCATCCTTTTTGAATTTATATTTCACATAAACATGTTTTGGATGCTTATCGACTTTCGCACTTATATCAAAGGTCTCTACTTTTTTATTTTCAAATTTTTCTCGTTTTCTGACGACAGGTGCTTCAATTTCAGGAGGAACCACAGTCATCACCTTATTTTTCTTCAAGTATTTTGCCCTAGATTTCATTAATTCTACAATCCCTGGGATTTTACTATGTTTACCTATCGTGGATGTTAAACTCTTAT
>CAZOHX010000763.1:0-1631 GCA_964579315.1 uncultured Saprospiraceae bacterium | reverse complement strand
GTCACTGGCATCGCGGATTATATACTTGCGAAAGGAATGACCGATCCGGACAAGCCGTTTGAATATTGGGAAGATCGATACTACTCCGCTTTTGGAAATGCCGCGGAAGACGTGAAACGATATTATAGATATTGGCGCGAGAACGTGTTTGAGCGCAGATTGAGTCCGAACTTGAAAAATATCGCAAAAAACGGCAAATACGGCAATTTCCTTAGGGGCCTGTACTGGGCCTTGGAATATCATTACACCAAACGCTACAAACCGGTAGGATGCGACTTTTATTATTGTGATCTCGATTTCGACAAGACTGATTCAATATTGAGGCGTGCCTCAGAAAAGACTCTTACCAATCTGGAAAGAGACAGACTAAACCAATTGATTATGGCCAATATGCAGTCGCGTCTTTTTTTTAAGTGTCTTACGACAAAAACGCCCAAGAAATTCGAATATGCGCAAAAACTTTACAAATGGATTGAAAAACATAAAGGGACTCATATTGTTTCTGAAAAACTTGATGGAGTTAGTTTTTTAGTTGAAATTATAAATGGTAAAGTTGGATTTGCTGCTACTCGTGGTGATGGTAAATATGGAAGAATAATAACAAATAAAGCGAAAATTTTTATTGGTGATAAATTAAAAAATGTAAAAGGAATGTTGTTTCTACGTGGAGAAGCAATGTTAGTTGGGGATTCATATAAAAAATTAGGTTTTAAAAATAGAAGAAACGGTGTTGCGGGTATTTTAAATTCAGATGGTGTTAAAAATTCTGAATATATTGTTCCATATTTTTATGAAGTATTGTTGTGGTCTGAAAAAGAATTATCACAAATTGAATCATTTGAAATGATGAAAAAGTGGGATTTGTATATTCCAAAGTATATGGTTTCTTTTAAGTTGAGTTTGGAATCATTAATGGATACATTTACTTTATTTAAAAGTGATGAAATAGATACTGATGGTCTTGTGATTTCTTGTGCTAATAGTAAAAGAGAAAATGTTTTATATCCAGAAAATAAAGTTGCATTCAAAGTAAATATTGGTGGTGTTGTTTCAACAGTAAAATATATAAATTGGAATACAACCAGAACTGGAAGAGTTGTTCCGGTTGCTGTTATTGAACCAGTTAATATTAATGGTACTATCATTGAAAATGTTACTGCACATAATGCAAAATTTGTTAATGATAATGAATTAGGAAAAGGTAGTAAAGTAAAAATAGTAAGATCTGGGGATGTAATACCATATATTTTGAGCGTAGAAAAACCTGGATATTTATATTTTTTAATTGATAGGTGTCCATCATGTAATGAAAAATTGAGTTTGAAAGGTGTTGATTTAATTTGTAATAATTTAGATTGTAAATCAAAGAAATATAAAAGGGTTTCTTATTTTTTGAGAACACTTGGTGCAGAAAATATTACTGAAGTTACACTTGAAAAGTTATATTTAGATAATATTAAAGAGTGTTTTGAAATCGATGAATATGATATAGCAGGTGTTGATGGTTTTGGATTTAGATCTGCGGAAATTTTAGTTGAAGAAATTCAAAAATGTTTAAATACTACACCAGAAAAATTAATTGCTGCATTTGGAATTCCTAATGTTAGCGAAAAAACAGCAAAATTAATTGT
>CAZOHX010000762.1:0-1649 GCA_964579315.1 uncultured Saprospiraceae bacterium | reverse complement strand
CCTTCACAATCCGATAATAAAACAATACATCATCTCCTACTAAGAACACATATTTAATATTATGAGTTATCCAATAATAAATGGCTTGGACCTTTTCTTTTTCTGTCTCAAATCCTTGTGTTATTTTCTTTGCTAATTCACTTGGATTTGATGAAGAAATATTTTCGATTTTTTCAAATTTCGACCAATCGGTTTGGGCGTTGAGATTGAAATTGAAAACAATGAAAATTATTGAAATTAGAATATATTTCATATTGGTGACTTTGATGAAAAACAAAATTAACAAAACAAAATTAATATTTATAAAAAGTGCAGGTGTTTTCGTATTTGAAATGCACCTACTTCAAAAGCCTATATCAATTTTACAACAGCTGTTTCATCATTCAAACGAAAAATCCCATCGTGAATATCCAAACCCGTCAATAAATTTATCCCTGGTTGTTTCCCAATTTCCAAGCTCCCCAATTCATCATCCATCCCCAAAGCTTCTGCTCCATTAATCGTTGCCCATTTCAACAAAGTCTCAAAAGACACATAAGATTGGTATTTGGAAATAGTTTTCATTTCAGAAAGGATGGATAATCTCCAATTGGAAGTCAAACTATCTGTTCCAATCGTCATTTTCACATCATTATCTATAAAAACTTGATAATTTGGAAGACGATTTTCAATATAAAGATTGGCATTCGGACAGGTTGCCCAATACGTTTTATCACTCCAGTTTTGAGCAAATTTTATATCCTTCTCATCGGTCATCGTATTATGTACAAAAAGGGTTCGTGCCTTTGGATTCATATATTGCAAGGCATATTGGATAGATGGCTTACCCGTAGCTTCAAATTTTTCCAAAGAAATCTTAAAATCTTTATAAAAATCAATAAATCCACCTGTTTTGGTTAAAAAAAGGAGATTTTCTTCTACGGTTTCTTGATTGTGAATACTTACTGTAATATCATCAGAATTATTTAAATGATTGATTTTTTTAAATAAGGTTGGGGACACGGTGTAGGGTGCGTGGGGAACACCCGATTTTCGATTTCCATTTTCTGATGCTTGTCCAAGATACACTTCATGGTATTTGTTAAATTCATTTTCAGCCCACTCATCTTGAAGAAAATCAAACATTTCAACAAAAGAATAATACCGAATCGGACTTTTTCCCTTTTGGTTTGCGGTATCCAATTTATTGGAAATATCTCCAACAGCAACGATACCTTCTTTGACCATTTCTTCATCTCCTAGACGAATAGCTTCATCAATATCATATTGTTTTACTTCCCTTGAAGTTACAACTCCTTTAATAAAAGGTATCAGTCCTGTCCCCGTATCCACTTTGCCTTTCATGTGCGACAATTCCAAATGACAATGGGTGTTGATAAATCCTGGCACAATGATGCCTTGGTGATATTCCAATTCTGACTCCTTGTAATCTGACCGATTTCCAATTTCTACAATTTTTCCATTATCGTCTATGACAATTACTCCATCTTTGATAGGGGCACTTGTGATTGGGAATACGTATTCTGCTGTTATTTTTTTCATTTTACGGGTTTTTAACCCGTAGCTAATGACGGGTGAATCCTTTGGATTTCATTTACACTATACATTTACAAATATTGCAAAATCCATTCAATATTAAATTTTCTGTT
>CAZOHX010000761.1:0-1652 GCA_964579315.1 uncultured Saprospiraceae bacterium | reverse complement strand
TGTATTGAATGATTCTACAACAATCAAAGTAAATCATAAAATAGAAAATCATTCGATAACTATGTCTTTTGTGTTACCAAATGAAAAAAATAAAATCCGTTTGACTGGGCTGATAGATTCTACCGCATGGTTTGGTGAAGGAGTAGATGAAAATGGTAAATGGCTGGAATGGAAGATGATTTTAAAATCTAAAAGTATTTCTGGAAATCCACTTCATATCCCTTCTCGAGATTCTATCCCTTCTATAGTTTATCCTTTTACTGCTTACGGAGTTTCGAAACACAATAACCAAAATAATTTTTTGATTAAGAATGCTATCATTTGGACCAATGAGAAAGATAGTATTTTGAATGATTATGATGTATTAATTAAAAATGGAATTATTTCTAAAATTGAAAAAAATATTGCTGTAGATAAAGATTATAAAATAATTTCTGCCAAAGGTAAATATTTGACTTCAGGCATTATTGATGAACATTCTCATATTGCAGTAGATAGGGGCATTAATGAATGTACTCAAGCAGTAACGGCAGAAGTTAGAATTGGGGATATTTTAAATTCTGAAGATATTAATATTTATCGACAATTGGCTGGGGGAGTAACGACTTCTCAAATTTTACATGGATCTTGTAATCCTATCGGTGGTCAATCTGCTTTGATTAAACTCCGTTGGGGAAAATCTCCTGAAAAATTGAAATTTGAAAATGCCGTACCTTTTATAAAATTTGCTTTGGGTGAAAATGTCAAGAAAACTAGGGTAAGTGTAAATAATAGATATCCTGATACTCGTATGGGTGTAGAACAAATTTATAGAGATGCTTTTACTAGAGCCAAAGAGTATCAAATTAGAAAAAGAAAAAGTGATGCTACTTTACGACGTGATTTGGAACTAGATGCTTTGGTAGAAATTTTGGAAGGAAAAAGAAATATTACTTGTCATTCTTATGTCCAATCGGAGATAAACATGTTGATGCATGTGGCGGAGGATATGAGTTTTAATATCAATACATTTACACACGTATTAGAAGGATATAAAATTGCTGACAAATTAAAAAGGCATGGAGCTGGTGCTTCTACATTTTCTGATTGGTGGGCATATAAATATGAAGTCATTGACGCTATTCCTTATAATGCTGCAATTTTGACCAATCATGGAATTATTACTGCCATAAATTCTGATGATCCTGAAATGGGACGAAGACTTAACCAAGAAGCAGCAAAGTCTATTAAATATGGTGGACTGTCAGAAATCGAAGCATGGAAATTAGTAACCCTAAATCCTGCAAAATTGCTTCACATTGATCATCAAGTAGGAAGTGTGAAAGTCGGAAAAAGTGCTGATTTGGTGATTTGGTCAGGAAATCCGCTTTCTGTGATGGCAAAAGCAGAAACTACTTTTATTGATGGTGAAATTTACTTTGATAGAAAAGAAAATAAATTGAGAAAAATTAAAATGGATTTGGATAGAAATAGAATTATTCAGAAAATGATTCAAGCAAAAGATGATGGTGTGAATACGATTCCTGTGGAAACAAAAAATCCGAAAATTTATCATTGTGATTCTATTGATTAATTTCAAAAATAAAAAAATGAAAAACATATTAATATTTATTTATTTGTTGTCATTTGTTGATTTATATGCTCAACAAACG
>CAZOHX010000760.1:0-1653 GCA_964579315.1 uncultured Saprospiraceae bacterium | reverse complement strand
CGCATGGAAAAAATGTTTGCAAAATTGATATTTCTGACTTGGTAAATGGAGTTTATTACATGAAAATACAAAAAGAAGGTAAGGGATTTCAAAATGCAGAGTTTATTAAATATTAACCTAAAGAGAAAAAAGTAAGACTAGTGATTCTAGTCTTGCTTTTTCTTAATATTAGCTTAATTTAAATGTGTTTTTAGTTCATATCGATACATTTTGGGTGATTAGTTGATGTATATTTATGTTTTAGTCAAAGTTTAAAAAAAAAATTATGAAAGTAATCATTTTAGTTTTAATGGTCATTCTTTTGGTTGGTTGTGAAAAAAGAATTTCAAGAACCACAGAAGTCAGTGGAGTTGTATTAGATTATGGTACGAAAGAACCAATTGAAGGAGTTAAAATTCATCTGAAAGATGGATTTGATGGGTCATCTCTACTAGGTAATGCAGATTATACAACAGATGCTGAATCTATAGTTTATACTGATTCAGATGGAAAATTTGATATTGAGTTGAAAGGCGAATATAGTGCTTTTTTATATCCTTCGCATCCAGAGTATTGGGGGTATGCAGATGGGCATACTGCTGTTACGGATGCAGCTAACGGATACAAAAAAGGATCAAAAACAACTGATGAAGTTATTGAATTAAAAGCACAGGCATGGTTTGGTGGTGTTTTTTCTTTTATGAATGCTGTCGATAGTGTAATTTTTGGAATTACATTCCACCATGAAACGGGTCTGCCCTTAAAATCTTTTGGGGTGATATATCCAATCGACACGTGGGATAACAATATAATTAACTTGAAAGACAATGAGAGAATTGCCATTGGAAATACTTATTTCAAGTTTTGTGTTTGGCAAAAATATGATAACATCTGGCACGAGAAAATAGACAGCGTTTACATTGAAAAAGGAGAAATATATCGAGATACTATTTATTACTAGAAAAATAAAACTTTTGCTAATCGAGTAGATGGCTCCGCTATCAAATGATAGCGGAGTGCACATCTTATACCACCGTACGTATCCACCTACAAGTTGGGGGCAAGAGCATATCAATATTAGTATAGCAACGTCTAATCGTATAATTTCAGATTGGTTACATCCAGATTTTAATATTGCAGAAAGACCATTTAATAGGTCTGGGCAAGTTCATCATCAGACAGTAAGTAAACCTGTGGCATATACTTATAAGGACAAGGTGTTTTTTTGGAGGACATGGGAATACTTTTACTTTAGAAAATGGAGCAGATGTTCATATTACTACAACAAATTTAATTAGATTTAATACTGGATTTTCGATAAAACAGGGAGCTAAACTAAAAGCATGGACAGAACCCGTAGATTATGAAACAGTTTTTCGAGAAGGAAATCAACCTAGGACTGTGGCAGTTGACCCAAATATTAAACCTGCTGATAGATTTAAATTTTATGATTATTCAAGTCAAAAAATTATAAGAAATAAATTGATTTCAGATGCACAAAACAATGTACATAATAGTATAGTTTTATACCCAAATCCAGTTTCCAATATATTGAATGTTGAAATTATAGAAATTGGTTCATACGATATTTGGATTTACAATGCATTAGGACAATTACAGAATAAAGTAAAAACGCATGGAAAAAATGTTTGCAAAATTGATATTTCTGACTTG
>CAZOHX010000759.1:0-1655 GCA_964579315.1 uncultured Saprospiraceae bacterium | reverse complement strand
AAAAAAATTAAATTCAAAAAAAAAGGTATTAATTTGTGATTTTTAATAGAATCGTAGCATTTTCTCCGTTAATGTAATCAATATTTATGTTAAAACCTGGAGATAGTTCTGTGGTTTTTCCTCTCTTCAATTCCGTGCGTTTTTGATGTATTGAATTTGCCCATTGTTGATACATTAGGTATTTATCATTGATTTTTGAGAAATACATTAAATACTGTAGAAGTAAATCTACAGATTCTGAAAAGGATTTAGGATTTTCATTTGTGTGAAATTCAAATATTTGCTCTAAATGATTGCATCCCGATTGAGTAATTTGTAGTTTTAATCCATTTTTAAATTGGATGTTTTCTGAGCTGGATTGTCCCTTTAAATTAAACTGCTCGTTTAGTATTTCTTGATTGTCTTGTACAAAAATAGGTGTTGGACTTCCAAATTTACATTTTTGTTCTGATGAATTAGAACATGTCATTAATAAAATACTAAATATAGAAAACAACATTAATTTAATTGTCATGAGACGGATGATTTTATGAAAAGTTATACAATTTTGCATTGAAATAGATTTTTTTTTGCATAAATTTACATTGAAATTTATTTTTAATTTTAAATACAAACAATGGCAACAAAATCCAGTGGTAAAACTAAGCATTTTACCGAATTTATGCAGTATGTTAAGACACAAAATCCAAATGAACCCGAATTTCATCAAGCTGTAGAAGAATTTGCAGAGGTGATTATTCCATTTATGAATGCAAATCCGCAATATCAAGGGAAAAAATTGCTGGAGCGTATGATTGAGCCTGAGCGAACTATAAGTTTTAGAGTTCCTTGGGTAGATGATCAAGGTGAAATTCAAGTTAATAAAGGTTACAGAGTTCAATTTAATAGTGCTATCGGTCCTTACAAGGGTGGATTGAGATTTCATCCAACCGTTAATTTAAGTGTATTAAAGTTTTTAGGTTTTGAACAAGTTTTTAAGAATAGTCTTACAACGCTTCCAATGGGGGGCGGTAAAGGGGGTTCCAACTTTGATCCTAAAGGGAAATCCGATGATGAAGTGATGCGCTTTTGTCAATCTTTTATTACTGAACTTCAAAGACATATCGGTAATAATACGGATGTTCCAGCAGGTGATATAGGTGTTGGTGGACGTGAAATTGGTTACTTATTTGGCATGTATAAGCGATTGAGAGATGAATTTACGGGTGTATTGACTGGCAAAGGAATGTCCTATGGCGGATCTTTGATTAGACCAGAAGCTACTGGGTATGGATGTGTGTATTTTATGCAAGAAATGCTACAAACAAGAGATGAATCATTCAAAGGAAAACGATGTATTGTTTCTGGATCTGGAAATGTAGCGCAATATACGGTTGAAAAAATACTGCAATTAGGTGGAACAGTTCATACTTTATCTGATTCTAGTGGGATGATTTTTGATAAAGATGGAATTACCTTAGAGAAATTGGAGTGGGTCAAAGATTTGAAAAATAATCGTCGGGGAAGAATTAGTGAATATGCAAATCATTTTTCGGGAACGATTTATGAAGCAGGGAAAAAACCTTGGGGTGTAAAAGCAGATCTTGCTTTTCCATGTGCCACACAAAATGAAATTCATAAGAAAGATGCAATGAAATTAATAGAAAATGGTGTCT
>CAZOHX010000758.1:0-1658 GCA_964579315.1 uncultured Saprospiraceae bacterium | reverse complement strand
ACGCTCCAATGGCATAAAGAAGATTTCCTACTATAATCCAAACTATCCCCATATATTCCAATTTTTGGGATAGTGGCTCAGCAGCTACCACCATAGTACACCCCATAATCACATAAGCGAGCGTTGAAATCTTGTCATATCTTCCTGTAAAAAATTGTTTTAGGGTAATTCCAATAATGGCCATACCCCAAATTAGAGCCAACAGACTCCAACCCCAAGGACCTCGTAGGGTTACCAATAAAAATGGCGTATAGGTTCCAGCTATCAATACATAAATTGAAGAATGATCAAATACATTTAACTTCAATCTCAAATCTGGTCTTTTAGACAAATGATAAATGGTTGATGCAAAATATAGAAGAATTAAACTTGCTCCATAGATACTATAGCTTAGAACATGCCAATTTGTTAATTTTAGATTGGATTTTACTAAGAATATCGTGGCAATTATGCTAAGAACTAGCCCAATTCCATGAGTCAATACATTCCAAAATTCTTCGTCTGAATCGTAGGTTTTTGATTGAATGGTCATATTGTCTTTTCTTTAGTAATACGAATTTGGATGTGTTCCATACACTGTATTTCTAATAAATTATCGTAAATGGATAACTGTATTAACTCTTTTTTTTTGATATTATTGCCAACTATGAATTGCTTCTATTTCTGACGTATAAATGTCAATTCTAATTTTTTACAAAAGTGTTATTTTTAATTGTTGTATATTGTAGTATTGATACTATTATGCTTGAAAAAAATATAAATATCGGAGAATTGACATTTAAAACTTAATAAAAATGCAAAAACTAAATTTAAATAACATCCCCATCTGCGACCAAATATGGGACGAAATGCCCCTAAGTGAGCGTGGACGCATCTGCCAAAAATGCCAAACAGAGATTATCGACTTTCGGAAAATGAGTGATTTGGAGATTGCATATGAGCATAGTAAGAGTGATGAAAGAGTGTGTGGGATTTACAATAAGAGGCAATTGACAGGTCAAAAACTACCGCAACAAAAAATTCCAAAATCAATTTTAGTTGGAATATTTGGATTTCTATCCACTTTTAATGTTTCTGGGAATGATTTTGTAAAAAAGGAGAAAATAGTTCAATTGGAAAATGATTATAGTATAAACCAAAAAGTATCATTGAAAAAGGAGAAAATGGATACTTCAAAAGTGAATATTCCATTTTTAATAAAAGGGCAAATAAGAGGGAAATATAGTTGTGGATTGAGCGGTATTAGTATTTTTGTTTTGAATTCACGAAATGGAACTATTTCTGATGAAAACGGACTTTTTTCCTTGGTTTTAGATCCTAATCAAGTGAAAAACGAATCTGTTGATTTGATATTTTCGGTGCCAAATTTGGGTAGAAGGGTTAAGTCTTATTCATTTGATGAACTTTTGAATCAAAATATTTATGTTGATTTTAATTCTAAATGTGAGACGATACACAATATTAAGACTACAGGCATTACGGTTAAAGAAGAAATAACAATATCTTTTAGAGTTAGAAGACAGCCAATTTACAAAAGAGTGATTTATAAAATAAAAGGAGTGCTGTTTAGAAAACAAAAAAATAAAAATGCAAAAACTAAATCTAAATAACATCCCCATCTGCGACCAAATATGGGACGAAATGCCCCTAAGTGAGCG
>CAZOHX010000757.1:0-1662 GCA_964579315.1 uncultured Saprospiraceae bacterium | reverse complement strand
ATTTAACTAAAAATAATATCACTTTTTATCACGCACTTTCCGACGCTTATTCCGATTCTTCCATCGATTCCGACTTCCATTTTTTGGTTTTGGCTTAGATTGAGGAGCAACCACTCTAGGAATTTCATCATCCACATAAGGCTGATCATCATTCAGTGAAATTTCTTGCTTTATTAATCTTTCGATGTCTCTCAACAAAGGACGTTCATCAACCGTACAAAATGAAAGTGCCAATCCACTTGCTTTTGCACGTCCTGTACGACCAATTCTATGAACATATGTCTCAGGAACATTGGGCAAATCATAATTAATCACCAAAGACAAATCGCTCACATCTATCCCACGTGCCGCAATATCCGTTGCCACCAAAACTCGAATGCGTCCATCCTTAAATCCTTTTAGTGCTTTTTGACGAGCATTTTGGGATTTATTTCCATGTATAGCGGCTGCTCTTATTTCAGCTCTTGCCAATTTTTTGACAATTTTATCCGCCCCATGTTTTGTACGAGAAAACACCAAAACAGAAGGATACATATCCATTTCCAATAGGTGAATCAACAATTTTATCTTATCCTGTTTGGCAACATAAAACACAGATTGCTCCACCCGTTCAGCAGTAGCTTGCTGGGGTTTAATGGTGACCGTTTCATAATCAGAAGCTAGAATATTACTAGATAATTCCTTAATCTTTGGAGGCATTGTAGCGGAAAAGAATAGAGATTGTCGTTTTACAGGTAATAATCTCAATAACTTTTTAATATCGTGTATAAAACCCATTTCCAACATCTGATCCGCTTCATCTAAAACGAAATACTCAATATGCTGCAAAGTAATAATTCCTTGTCCAATCAAATCTAAAAGTCGTCCAGGGGTAGCGACTAAAATATCGATTCCCCCTCTCAATTTTGTGACTTGTGCTCCTTGTTTTACACCCCCAAAAATCACTGTTGTTTTCAAAGACGTATTCTTACCATAGTACACAAAATTATCTGCCACTTGTATTGCCAACTCTCTTGTAGGAGTCACAATCAAGGCTTTTATACGCCTTTTTCCCTTGAAATTGGCATTTCGTCTATCCAATTCTATATTTTGAACAATTGGAATGGCAAAGGCAGCAGTCTTCCCCGTACCCGTTTGAGCTACGCCCAATAAATCCTTTTTCCTTAATAAAATTGGTATGGATTGTTGCTGTATTGGGGTGGGTTCTTTATACCCTTTGGTTTCTAATGCTTTTAATATGGATGGGATTATGTGCAATGCTTGAAATGTCATATTTATTTTGTTTGTGGGTGCAAAGGTAGGGGAATTTTTTGAGAATGTTTAATAAGGAAGTTCATGCTCCAAAATTTGATGGAAAATACTGTTTTAATTGATGCTATTGAAAACAGAAATATTGGGTAAAATATGCGTCAATGATATTGAAGTACGGTTGTGCACTTCTTTTTTTATATTTCTAAAAATCAAAGAATCTATACTTTCTTCTCTGTTGTTTCAACATAATCATAAGAATCAATATCAAATAATTCTAAATCTTTAAAGCTTTTATTGTTGTCATCCCAGCTTCGCTCACTAAATTCTTTACGCTTATCCTTTACCTTTTTCTTATTCAGCTCCATACGTTCTTTCGCTATTCCAAAATGAACAATATTATCATTGAAATCA
>CAZOHX010000756.1:0-1663 GCA_964579315.1 uncultured Saprospiraceae bacterium | reverse complement strand
ATTTGCAAAATTTGACGCAGACTGACTTGTAAACCAAGTTGTTTCGTGTATAGAACTCCAACGGGACTTGCTATGTTGTTCGCTATTGTCCTACATTTTTGACCCCGAATTCTCATTCGGGGTTAGTTTTGGTAAACCCCCGTTGGGGGTGCATACTTTTCATATTCCTTTTTTACTAAACAAGTTTTTCTAACGGACTATTATTAATTGAAGTTAGGCTTTTATTATTTATTTTCATCTTCTTATCTAAATTTTGCGTAAGCAAAATTGCCTTATCTCATCATCTTTTAAAAACAAATATTATCATTACAATAAACCAACTCACCTTCTCCACAAGATTTTGCTGTGGCAAAATCGACTCACCTTCTAAACTCCTCAGTATTCCTAAAAATCAAAGTACTCAAAAAGAAAATAATCCCAACAGAAACCAAAGCCATCCATAAAGGAACAGATTCCATATCATCAATGTTCACACTTGACAATTCTTTGCTATACAAATATTGCATAATCACTTGAATTCCATTATTAAAAGCATGAGCAATAATAGGAACCCAAAGATTATTAGTCCAATAAAACAAATATCCTAAAAGAGCACCCAATAACATCCTAGGAATAAAGCCCTGAAATTGAAAATGAAAAGCACTAAAAATGATAGCTGTAATCCAAATGGCAATCACAGGATTATTTGTTATGCGAGCGATATTTTTTTGAATAATCCCTCTAAAAATTAATTCTTCCCCAATTCCTGGGATAATTCCAATCAAAAAGACGTTAAAAATCAATTCTATTGGACTGGTAGTAATCAGTAGATTATTGATCAAATCACCCGTAGCATCTTCCATATTCATTGCCCATTCGGGGAGAGGGATTAGTTTATTAATACTATAACTATATTGAATTAATGGAAAAGCTGCTAAAAAAATACCAATACCGAGTAAGGCATTTCGCAGTAGCGGTTTATGATCTAAACTAAGCAAAGAAAGATATTTCCTTTTTGCGATAATCCAACCCGTAATAAAGGCAGGTAGAATAAATAGCGTCAAATGTTGAATCAATAAGGTGTTTCTCAAAAAGTTTCTATCTGAAACAGTACTATCTTCTGTTAAGAAAGTTTGAATTTCGGTCAATGGTATTCCTTTAGACATCGCCAATAAAGCAATGAGTCCTGTACCAATTAATACACCCAAAACAATCATGGTAATCAATAAAATTCCAATAATTATCCAAGGAGATTTTTTACTTTGAAATTCTTGGATAGGTAGATTTTCAGCTTCTTGCATCATTTTTATTTTTATAAATTCGTTTTTATCAATAGACTTCGAGTAAATTTGCGAAAAAAAACAGCAAATGACAAAATTAAGTGTAAATGTAAACAAAATAGCGTGGTTGAGAAATGCACGAGGAGGGAATTTACCAGATTTAGTGAAAATGTCTCAAGATTGTGAATTATTCGGAGCACAGGGAACCACGGTTCATCCCCGACCAGATGAAAGACATATTAAATACAGTGATGTTCCATTATTGAAAGAAATAGTAACGACAGAATACAATATAGAAGGATATCCAAATCCAAATTTCATGAAATTAGTCATCGATAATGTACCTGATCAGTGTATACTAGTTCCAGATCCACCCAATGTATTGACCTCGAACACAGGTTGGG
>CAZOHX010000755.1:0-1663 GCA_964579315.1 uncultured Saprospiraceae bacterium | reverse complement strand
TTTCGTAGAAACAGGATTTGATATTATAATATTAGTCTTAATTTTAGCAAAATCTTCTACATCAGTGACTTCAATGGTTTTAAAACTGCCTTCTTCACTTGTCCAATTTTCAATACAAGTATTTTCCCCATTGAATGGCGTAACTCGCCAAATATACTTTTTATTAAATTCCAAATTAGGAATTTCAATTTCTGAAACTTTTGAAACGAAAGTTTGATAATCAAAATCGAACGTATGTCGAGCAATTTCGATAATGTAACTTTCTGCTCCTTCCAAATCATCCCAATCTAATTTGACGCCATTGGATGGATTAACTTCTACCAGATTTATTGGAGCAATTAATGTTGGTTTTGTGGTGATTTCTGTCCATTCAGGAGCTGCTCCTTTTAGATAATCTCTGCTTGAACTTTCATAATTTTTATACATCTTGTCATACTGCCCTTGTGTGAACACAAATTTTTCGCAGCCTGTGTTGTGATTTGGATAAAATGAACTCATCAAATTATTGACCATGGGATGAATTTGTGCACCATTGTAATCCAAAACATTAACCGTAAAAGTGCAATTTTCTACAGAATCAACATAAACTCCATAATCAGGCGGTGTATCACATATTTTATCCCCTGCTACATCGCAATTACTACCATCTTGATATTCTAAATCTTGTAAATTCTCAAGTCCTTGATTTGTAAAATAGCTTTGTCCACTACAATGCGATACTCCAAAATAATGGGCTACCATATGCCCTAAAAGTTGGCTGTATTTCCTTGAAGCATCAAATTGAATAAAAATCCAATCAGCTTGAGGATTATAAAAGCCATCCAAAAAAAACCTATTAGATGATTTCAACTCTGATGCAAAAAATATATTAATAGAGGTCTTATCTCTAAGGCTATCAATTTCACTTACTGCCTTTTTTGAAATAATATCATGAAATATGACACTACTATTAATGTATGAAAAATCTCCGTTTAAATAAAAATGGAAATCTGAGTCGGCATAGGTATCATTCAATTCACATAGATAATCCAAGGCTTCCAACTCAGATAATCGCTCTTTTCCCGTAGCATCCGATACCAAATGCATTTTTACAGGTATTTCAATCTTATTTTGAGCAAAAACTTGAAAAGTGATGAATGACAAAGTGATGAGTATAATATTTTTCATTTTTATTGAGTTTTGTTTGTTCAAATCTAATAAAAAATAATATAACATTCATCTTTTTTACTATTTATGCAAGCTAGTTGTCAAAAAAAATGATAAAATTGCCTACTTAAGTAGGTGGACATATGTATTCCCATATATCTTTTTGATATATTTTGCCCAACTCTTTAGCAATTTTTGGTTTAATGTTATCCAAATATGATAATTATTCTAAAGGTGTTATTTTGACTCTATCATCTGCTATTCTTTTTTGTATTTATTAGGGATTGCGACTCTATTCAATTTAATTCAGATAATACGGTCACTATTTTTATAATCTCATACTCTTACACCCATATCCCCAAAGGGGATAAATACGAATAACACAGCATGAAATGCTGTGATACAACAAAACACTCGGCTCAACCCTGATAAGGGTTGAATATATTTTATTTTAATATTAAAAATATTGTTTTATTTGATATTTGACCCACTTCGGGGTCATGCATACAGATTACAT
>CAZOHX010000754.1:0-1670 GCA_964579315.1 uncultured Saprospiraceae bacterium | reverse complement strand
ATTTCACCTTTTCGGGTAATTTATCCATCGAAATTTCTTTATCCTGTAACTGCTGAATAATCGTTTGCAAATCTTTCATCGCCTTTTAATAAAATATTTTCTTTTTCTTTTTCATAATCGCAAGATATGTATTCCAATGTAAAAATAGAAATATATAAAACAAAAAAAAAGCAGCTATCAATAGATAACTGCTTTTTTTAATTATTTCTTGGTCTTTGACAAATCTTATGTAAAAAACTTAAAAACAAATATTTCTTCGAACGTTGGTTTCTAAATTTATCTTTTTTTAAGTATAGATGTCTGTCAGAGAACATTATTTTTATGCTAAAAAAGATTACTTCTTTCCAACAAATTTCTTTTCTTTAATACGAGCTTTTTTACCAGAAAGACCTCTCAAGTAATATAATTTTGCTCTACGTACCTTACCGTGCTTCAATACTTTGATTTCTGCAATGGAAGGACTGTGAAAAGGAAAAACTCTTTCTACTCCTACCCCATTTGATATTTTACGAACGGTAAAGGTTTTGGTAGCTCCATGTCCATTAATCTGAATTACATCACCTCGGAAATCTTGGATTCTCTCCTTTTTCCCTTCAATAATTCTATAGCTAACAACAATGTTATCTCCAGGTCTAAAATCTGGAAATTTATTTTCTTTAGTTAACTTCTCGTGTACATATTTAATTGCATCCATGACTATGTGATTTCTAAGTTATTTTGATGTTTGTATTTTTGAACCGCAAAGATAAGCATTTTTTTTAAATAAAACTCAAAAAAAGATTTTTTTGAAAAAAGAAAAAAGAAAGGCCACCATAATAAAATGGCAACCCTTCTGCAACACCTAGTTCTTTATAAATTATTTAAATTTTTCTATTCAAAATCTGTATCCTATCAACCACTCAACAATTCCCTCTTAGGGGAGCATATCTCCACTTCTAAACTAAAAAGACTATCTATTCATCAATTGTAAATATCCAGAAAGTATATCTCCATCTTTCATGTAAATGACGTAGAAGTAAGTTCCTGATGGCAATGTTTCATTATTCCAAGTACCTTCCCAATCATTTTTATATCCCGTTTCTTCCATCACTAAATTCCCCCATCTATTGAATACACAAACTCGTGCTTCTGGATAATTTTCAATTCCCTTAATCACAAACTGATCATTGGTATTATCCCCATCTGGTGAAATTCCTGTAAATACATGCAATTTCTCACAAGGTACAGTTACAAACACCGTAGATGTATCACATCCTACATTTGTACAAGCAACATATGTAAAATAATCCGCTGAACTATCATCACAGTAATCGTTTGCTGGTGAATAAGTAATTGTATTATCTGAATTCACAACAACCGTACCATGTTCTGGATTTTGAGCAATGGATAAAGACTCCAAAGCATCAGGTATCGTATCATTCACCAATACATCTATGACAACAGGTGTATTCTTTAACGTTATCTCTTGGTCATCAACCGTTACAGGATTGACTTTCTTTATTTTTTCAAGTACGGACACAATTACATAGGTCGTATCACACAATCCATAATCATCACAAAAGACTATACAGGCACTCTCCTGCCCAACTTCCATACCTTCATAATTAATACATTTATCTGCATCCAACGTAAATACTACCCGCTCCCCTGAAATCTCTTCACATGCATTC
>CAZOHX010000753.1:0-1678 GCA_964579315.1 uncultured Saprospiraceae bacterium | reverse complement strand
TTGCTCGTAAAGTAGATTCTACCGCTCTATTTACAGCATAATATTGATGATAAGCGGCTAATTTTTTTACCGTTGAAATTGTGGTAATTCCTGTTTTATTATCTTTCCCGACATCAGTACGGGATTTCGTAAACTCAACTTTTTTTGATTTCTCAAAAACTACAAAATGACGGATTAAATCCAACAAAGTTTCTTTGTTAAGCATTCCGTTTATCAATGTTTCTAATTGACTTACTAAATGGGATGCTTCTTCTTTGCCATCTGCTGATTTCCAAGCCATAAAACGGGTCATTCCTGCGGAAAGTGAACCTGCTTTGGCTTCCAATCCATCAGAAATAACCATAAAACCATTATAAGTAAATAAACTTGGAATAATGGTTTTATACGTTTGTAATTGTTTGTATGCCGATTTTACAGTAGCATTTTCATCTGCTGGATTTTTTAATTCTATCACAACCAAAGGAATGCCATTTACAAATAGAATAATATCTGGTCGTTTGGTATTGCCATCTTCAATAACGGTAAATTGATTGGCGACTACAAATTCATTGTTTTCCCAATTTTCAAAATCTATCAACCAAACCAAATCTCCTCTTTGGTTGTTATCTTTTTGATATGATACATTTATGCCTTCTGTAAGCATTCTATGAAATGCTTCATTGTTATTGAGTAATTCAGGCGAATTGATTCTCTGAATTTCTTTTAAGGCTTCTTCTTGGCTTTCTTGTGGAATGTTTGGATTGATTCTACGAATAGCATTTTTCAAGCGTTCTATAAGTAAAACATCTTCATAAGATGCTCTTTCTGTTCGGTCGGTATCTGGTGCAATATTAGGTGCATAGATATACTCATAGCCCAAACGCTCTAATTGCTTGATTGCAAATTCTTCTATGGTATTTTCTGTCAGTCTATTGCTCATATCTTTTTCTTACGGTGATTCTGTCGGTTTGTGACAAAAGGTATTTGGTGATAATTGGCAAATCTAATGCTTAGGGAAGCTCCGTAGGAGCGAAACCTTTGTAGCCATGGAATGGCCATTTTATACGTAGCTCCGTAGGAGCGGCACCTTCTTTCATTCAATCCATTTGAATAAATATTTATCATCATAGTCAATATTAAATTTGTTCAACAAATCAATGTATTCATCACGAAAAGTTGTTTTTTGATGGTGTTGGGGTTGGTTTAAAATATATTTCACCACCCGATCAATTTGAGATTTAGAGTAGGTAAAGCCCCCAAATCCTTCCTGCCAGGAAAATTTACCCCTTATCCATCCATTTTCATTGATCCATTTCGATGAATTGGCTTTGACATCTCTTGCCATATCTGACACAGATATAGTGGGATGCAGTCCAATCAATATATGGGTGTGGTCAGGGTTGCAGTAGATTGCGATTGGTTTAGACTTTTTATTTGAGACAATGCCACAGATGTATTTTTCCACATTTTCACGGATTTCTTCTCTGATAAGGTTTTGTCTGCCTTGTACTGCAAAGACTAATTGAACGTACATTTGGGTGTAGGTGTTTGCCATGTTGTTGATTTTTGTTTCGCTCCTATGGAGCTTAATTTCGTAATTTTGTTCTTTTTCTACAAAGATGCCGTCCCTACGGGACTTTGCCTCTACTTTTTCTCTACAAAGATGCCATCCCTACGGGACTTTGCTTCTTCTTTTTTT
>CAZOHX010000752.1:0-1681 GCA_964579315.1 uncultured Saprospiraceae bacterium | reverse complement strand
AAAATCTTTCGCAAAACGTTTGCCCCATTTGTACCCAATTTTTTTCCAAGCCAAGTAGAACCGAATAATACCAAAAAAACAACTGCGACATTTAAAAATATTGCCACTTCGATATCAAGCACATCATACTTAGATCTCAGTGAAAGTATGGTGGTAAGTGTTCCCGCTCCTGCTATTAAAGGAAAAGCAATAGGCACGATAGACCCTGTCGAGCCGTCGGGATCTTCCTTAAAAATCTTGATACCTAAAATCATTTCCAATCCCAAAGCAAAAATCACAATAGCACCTGCTACCGCAAAGGATTGAACATCCACGCCAAACAAACCCAATAAGGATTCACCGACAAATAAAAATAAGGTCATTAATATAAATGCCACCAAAGAAGCTTTAAAAGCTTCAATTTTAATACCTTTATTCTTCATATCGATGATCACAGGTATAGAACCTAAAATATCAATAACTGAAAAAAGAATTAAAAATACTGAAATCATTTCTCTAAAATTCATAATGTTACATAATGTTATATCATGCCATTTCTCAGACATCAAGTAGGTTTTGCAAAATATTTATTCTGAAAAATACACTTTCTTATGGAGTTTTCAAAATATAATTTCAAAATCAAAAAATAAGAACGCCTTAAAGGTTCAAATAGTTCATTCAATCTGATAATTTTTTTATTATTTTTTTATGACCAATTTTTATTCCAAAATAGGACTTTTTCTTTTCATCATTTGATCACAATTGAAATTCCACAACATAACCTGGTGAAATCCCTTTGGCTTTGAATCATACCATTCCCTATCAATTATAATTTTTGGCACGCTTATTGAAATGTATTGAGTCAAAGGTTAATAATAAAAAAAAATTCGAAATAGACTCAGTACACGCTGGGTCTTTTTTTTTGTTTATACATTACAATCATCAAAACCTTTGACATCTAAATAAAATTAACGTCCTTTGTGCAAATAGATTAAACTTAGACATGGACGAATTTCTAGATTTTATTAAAAATAGTATTGATAGCAATCAATTGGTAAAACTTACATTGAGTAAACCCAAAAGAAAATCAGTACTCCTTAAAAATGTATTCATCAAACCTATTTTGATAAAAAAGGAACTCAAATTGTCTTTTGTTCTGAGATATCCGACCCAAGATATTACTAAAAATTTCGATATTTTAGATGGATTAGATCAAATTAAAACCTATTTAGAAGAACAACTATCTCAAGCAGATCTTTTTACATCTACTTCCAATTGGTTTTTGAAAATGTCTAAAAAAGGAAAAGTCCATATTACCAAACAAATCAATAAAACCAATAATACTCCCAATTTGAAACATGATAAATCAAAAAAGAAACGAATTCCGTTAAAAAACAATGTATATCTCAATGCATTAGGTATAACAACATCCAATGATTTAATCAAAAAAGATAAACATGCAAAGTATCGACAAATTAACAAATACGTCGAAATCATAGAAAATATTATCCAAAATGCAAATCTTCCCAAGCAATTTCATATTACAGATATGGGTTCGGGAAAAGGATATTTGACTTTTGCACTATATGATTATCTCGTTCACGAAATGCATCTAAATCCTGAAATGCTAGGTGTGGAACTGCGAGAAAATCTTGTTAATAATTGCAATGCTATTGCACAAAAAGCTCAATTCGAGCATCTC
>CAZOHX010000751.1:0-1687 GCA_964579315.1 uncultured Saprospiraceae bacterium | reverse complement strand
TAGCTCCATTTCTATCACCCATTCCTTCCATTTGTCCTCTTCTTCTATTCAAATCTGCAACTATATCCCCCATGTTTTCTTCTGGGGTTACAATTTCCAATTTCATAATAGGTTCTAATAAAACTGGTTTTGCTTGAGGAATTGCATTTCTATAACACATTTTAGCTGCTACCTCAAAAGATAATTGGTCAGAATCAACTGCGTGGTAAGACCCATCAATCAATTCAACTTTTAAACTATCCATTGGATATCCAGCCAAAACACCATTTTTCATAGCATCTTTAAATCCTTTTTCAACAGAAGGTACAAATTCTCTAGGAACATTACCACCTTTAATTGAGTTTATGAATTCTAAACCAGTTTTTTCTTCATCATCTTGTGGAGTAATATTTACAACTATATCGGCAAATTTACCACGACCACCTGATTGTTTTTTATAAACCTCTCTAAATTTTTGAACAGGCGCAGTAATTTTTTCTTTGTAAGCTACTTGTGGTTCCCCTTCATTTACCTCCACTTTAAATTCACGTTTTAAACGATCAATTAAAATTTCAAGGTGTAATTCACCCATTCCTGAGATAATAGTTTGACCAGAAGCCTCATCAGTTCTAACTTGGAAAGTAGGATCTTCTTCAGATAGCTTACCTAGACCGATACCTAATTTATCAACATCAGCTTGAGTTTTTGGCTCAATTGAAATACCAATAACAGGATCAGGGAAAGTCATTGATTCTAAAACAATAGGATGTTTTTCATCACATAACGTATCACCTGTTCTTATATCTTTAAACCCAACACCTGCACCTATATCACCCGCTTCAATAAAATCGATAGCGTTTTGTTTGTTTGAGTGCATTTGGAATATTCTTGAGATTCTTTCTTTTTTAGAAGTTCTAGGATTATAAACATAAGACCCTGCAGGTATTTTACCTGAATACATTCTAAAGAAGCATAATCTTCCTACAAATGGGTCTGTAGCAATTTTAAAAGCTAAAGCTGCTGTTGGTTCTTCTGGAGACGGTTCTCTTTTTTCAACTTCATCTGTATCAGGATTAGTCCCTTCAATAGCACCGATATCATAAGGAGAAGGTAAATAAGACATTACAGCATCTAATAATGTTTGAACCCCTTTATTTTTAAAAGCCGACCCACACATTACTGGTTGAATAGACATATTAATAGTAGATTTTCTGATAGCTTCCATTACTTCTTCTCTAGTAATAGATTCAGTATCTTCAAAGAATTTTTCCATTAAAGCCTCATCAGACTCGGCAACCGCTTCAATTAATTTATCTCTCCACTCATTACATTCATCAACTAAATCTGCCGGTACTTCTCCTTCAGTATAAGTCATTCCTTTATCCTCTTCATTCCATCTGATGGCTTTCATTGTAATTAAATCAACTACACCTTCAAATTCATCTTCAGCACCAATTGGAATTTGTAATGGAATTGGGTTTCCACCTAATCTTTCTTTTATTTCCGTTACACATCTCATAAAATCTGCACCAGCTCTATCCATTTTGTTAACAAAACAAATTCTTGGCACACCATATTTATCAGCTTGTCTCCAAACAGTTTCAGATTGTGGCTCAACACCAGATGCAGCACAAATCAATGCAACAGCACCATCTAAAACCCTTAAAGAACGTTCTACTTCTACAGTAAAATCAACGTGACCAGGAGT
>CAZOHX010000750.1:0-1689 GCA_964579315.1 uncultured Saprospiraceae bacterium | reverse complement strand
TGAAATTAATGCTAAAAGGATGATTGATATAAGGTATTTATTCACTTTTGTGTGTTTTATAATGGTTGATAATATAAAAAAAGTTGATTTTATAGTTTCAGTATTTATATTTATCATGTTTAATTTTTATATTTTTTAATTTACCCATTTCTATAATATTTGATTTATCAATTATTTCAATTAAAATCCTTTTTGAACCATTTGAGCCAATTATGAGCCAATTAAAACATATACGGTTCCTGCTCCAACATCTCCTTGCCTTTTAAGTAAATTAAATTTATTGAATAATTCTGTTAAATCTCTTGTTGCAGTAGCCTTTGATATTGAATTTATTTTTTGATATTCACTATTTGTAATTTTTAGGTTTTCTTTTAAGTATTCAATTGCTTTTATTTGTCTGTCATTAAGACCTAGTTTAATAAGTTTTGAATTATCTAATTGATTTTTAAATAGTGTAATTTGTATTCCTCCAAATACACTTTCAATAAGAGGTTCTGGCAATCCTGCTTTTAGGCATTCATTGAATATTTTTACAGTTCCTCGACCCCAAGCCTCAATTAATCCGCCTTTAAAAAAAGCACTTGCTAAGATTGGATTATGCGGACGAGAAGAATGTTGTTTTTTTAAATCCTCTATGGTCAATCCTTTAGGTAAACATCCTTCATTCCAAATAATAATTTTGTCATTATAAACACTTATTTGAATAGGTGCTCCCATATAATCTCTATGAACTATTGCATTTATTATTGTTTCTCGAATTGCTTTATAAGGATATTTCCATTTTTCTACACGATGCAATCCTTCATAAGAAATTTCTGATACTAAAAATTTTTTATCAAGAATTTCAAGTGTTTTATCGGCTAATTCAAAGATATTTCCTTCAATTATTTCTTGAAAAAGTAATTCGTCAGATGTTTTACCAAATTTTCCTATTTTTATAAACGCATTAATATAAAATCTATTGGGGTTTTTTCCAAATAGCAGTATTGCTGCCCTTTTTAATTGATTATTCTCTAAAAGTAATAGGTTATCAAGTATTACTTTTATATTTTTTTCTTTATTAATGTATGGTATTCTTTTACTCTCGAACGCTCGTTTTTTAAAGGATTCAATCGCTTCTATATCAACATCTTCTAGATTTGCTTTGGGTTCAATTATATCATCCCATGTTTTACCCACTTTTTTGAGTAAAAAATCATTTAAGGCATTTGCTTTTAACTCTTGTTTTGTACTACCACTACGATAGTAGTATTTTCCTTGATAAGATATTGGTACTTGGTAAGGTCTAACAATTATTTTGATGTATTGCTTATTATTTTCACTGTGTAAAATAACATCACATAAAATACCAAGATGGTTCTGTATTTTATTTGGTATATCTTCAAGAAGTTTTTTTGAATTAGATAATCCTTTAATTTCTCCTTTATCATTCTTTCCAATATATATATATCCTCCTATTGCATTTGCAAATCCACAAATCCATTTTAGATATTCATCTTTCCAAATTTCTTTCCACTCAATATTTTGATTTTCTTGCATCTACTTTTTCCTACAAAATTATTCTTTTCTGGTATTTTTAAAGAGTAATCTCCTTGTATTTTGTTGTTTACATCTTTTTAGTACTTTTACATAGAACTTTAGAACAGCAAAAATACGTATTTGAAAATAAATAGTGATTATATGTTGAAG
>CAZOHX010000749.1:0-1700 GCA_964579315.1 uncultured Saprospiraceae bacterium | reverse complement strand
CGCATTTGCGGAAAACATTAAATCACATTCTATATTTTTAATCTCAAATTCTTTAACAAAAGGTTGTGAACAATTTCTACCATCATCAGTTATAGAAACGGTATATATTCCTGGACTTAAACCTGAAATGGATTGAGAAGTTTGATTATTACTCCAATTATAGGTTGCTGTACCTAAAAGACCTTGAACATTAAGTGTAATAGCTCCGTCACTACCATTATAGGTGGTTACATCAGTTATAATTTCATTGTAATCCAAAGATGCTTCCTCAACTAACGCAGTTACGACTGCTGAACAGCCAAGATTATCTGTAACAGTGATACTGTAATTTCCTGGAGGTGCTGGATTTCTAATGGGCACGCTACCAAATGGATTTATAGGATCCCAATCAAATGTATAATTTCCAGCCCCACCTGATAAATTCATACCTATAGCTCCACCATCCCCTGGACACTGTGGCTGCACAACATTTGGAGTAGCAGAAAATTGACACTGAAAAGGTGAAATAGTAAATGTTTTAATGATTTCACAATCGCCATCGGTTACAGTTACATCATAATCTCCTGGAGCAAGTCCTGTAATTGTTTCCGTAGTAGCCCCTGTACTCCATTGAATAGTTTTAGTACCATTGCCTCCTGAAATATTTGTCAATATAGCAGTTCCATCATTAGCACCTATCGCTGTTTCGTTAGACGTCCATAAATCTACTACAATTTCTAAGGGTTGAGTTAATTCAAACTCATTTACAAAAGTACAAAAGCCTCCATCTGTTACAGTCACAGAATACATTCCTGCACACAAACCAGTTTGTGATAAACCAGAAAGATTAGCATCACTCCAAGTAACGGTATAATTATCAATACCTGTCACTTCCAAATCTATAGATCCAGAACAATCTCCACCACATGAAAGATTTTGACTAGTAGCAGTAACATCTCCATCACATCCAACTTTTAAATTAATATTATCTAAATAAATAGCATTTCCACCTCCAGAATGGTTAACAAAAGCAATTCTTACTTGAGTTTCATTGGAATATTGGGCCAATTCAATTTTTTCTTGTCTCCATTCATCACTAGCAGGTACAAATGTATTGAAAAGAGGAAAACGTGTTGATAAATCTAAACCTTCTTTATAATAAATACGAGTAAAGTCTCCTCCACAACTTGTAGAAATTAAAACTTCAAGACCATCTACTTTATCCAACTCAACATATGGTGCGTACGCTACATCAAATTTCAAACGTGGGTTTGCAAGAGTAGTAAAATCTAAAAATGGAGTAAACAAGGTATCAGAAGTACCCGCTGGGCTTGTTGCCCCTTGATATCTGTTGTTAAACACGGTAGATCCACTTCCTGTACCAAATCCAGAAATATTTTTAGCTCGAACCCAGCGAACAAAATCTGATGGATTATTGGTAGATGTAAGCCCATTATTAGTAGGCTCAAATTTACTACTTTCAAAATCTTCTTCAAAAGGTAAATCCATTACAGCAGTAATAAAGATATCTTTTGTAAATTCATCATTTAGAGTCAAATCATCCGCTTGACCATTTGGGTTACTAGTTACCACTTTCAGCACAAAAGCATTTCCTGGCATAGTAGATGCGGGTAAAGTAACTTCTTCACTTTCTCCTTTTGCAAGATTACCTGTCCATTGATAAGTTGTTGCAGGTCCATTATTCATAAAATATTTGATTG
>CAZOHX010000748.1:0-1701 GCA_964579315.1 uncultured Saprospiraceae bacterium | reverse complement strand
AGCGAACACTACGGTAAAAATAGTAATGCCAGAAAATATGGTATATTCTCCGAATTGAGCTGATTTCTCTCCCAATATTCCTGCTAGTTTTCCTCCTAAACCCGTTGCAGCAAAATATACTCCCATCATTAAGGAAGCGTATTTCACAGGAGCTAGTTTTGTTATAAAAGATAGAGATACAGGGGAAGACGATAATTCACCAATAGTATGAAACAAATATGCCAATACCAACCAAATCATAGCTGATTTTCCATGAGCCTCATAATCTCTCACTGCAAAAACCATAAACACAAAACCCAATCCCATAATAGCCGTTCCAACTGCCATTTTAAATAATGACGAAGCCTCCTTTCCTTGCAGTTTTCTTTTTGCCCAAAAATTTGCCACAGCAACAGCAAATAATAGTATAAATCCTGCATTTAATCCCTGAAACATAGGAGTAGGTATTTCATATCCAAATAGTACTCTATTGGTTTTTGTTTCGGTATAAATACTCATCAAACCTCCTGCCTGCTCAAAAGCCCCCCAAAAGACTATGACGATTAAAAAAGAAAGTAATAATACCAAAAATCTATCTTTTAATATCTGCGATTCTAAACTTTTGTAAATCATCATCATCAATCCAGCTACAAAAGATAAAAAGACAAATAAAACTCCGTAACCCCAATGATCCACTCCTTCAAAAGTAAATCCGGCATACAAAGATAAAGCTATGAGAACTCCAAATATTCCTAAGTGTTTAGGAGAGCTAAATATTCCTGAAAATATTTTCATAAGAGAAACATCATCCTGTTTTTCTTGATGTGTAGGTGGATTTCCTACATGTGTGATATATTTCTGACCATATATATAGACCAAAAGACCTAGTAACATTGCGATTCCTGCCATGCCAAATCCTGCATGCCACCCCCATTTTGCTACTACAAGACCTATAAAAGATGTAGCTAATAATGACCCTAGATTAATGCCGATATAAAAAATACTAAATCCTTTATCTCGTCTAATATCTCCTTTTTTATAAAGACCACCAACCATCGTAGATATATTAGGTTTTAAACACCCCACACCTAAAATAATTAATCCCAAACCTGTGAAAAAGGCCCAAGGTGCTTCGATAGCCAGTGTTCCATGACCCAGCACTAAAATAATGGCTCCCAACATGACCGCTTTCTTTTGTCCCAATACTTTATCTGCCAAAATTCCACCTGGAATAGACACCACATAAACCAACATTACATACCAACCATATAATTTAAGTGCTTCAACCTTTGTCCATCCTAATCCAGGTCCATTCTTATCACTAGCCTGTGCAATCATGTAAATCACCAAAATGGCTCTCATTCCATAATAAGAAAACCGTTCCCACATCTCAGTAAAAAACAGTACATACAACCCCTTAGGGTGTCCCCAAAGAAGTTCTTCGGACGCTTTTTCATTTTTTCCCATAATTTTTTTTGTTTAAAATTGATAATTCCGACTAAAATTAGTGCTTTTATCATTAAAAAATAACTTTTATTTGTCTTTTCTTAAATTTAGAAAATTTAATTTCTCAAAATCGTTTTAGGACGACTAAGTGTAAAGATGAATAATCTCTAGGTAAATAGCTTGATTTAGGGGTCTAAATTACCTTTAAAATCCCAATAAAAACCCACCAAATCACCTTTTTAAGATACTTTTAACACAAATAGATGAGAAATTAAA
>CAZOHX010000747.1:0-1706 GCA_964579315.1 uncultured Saprospiraceae bacterium | reverse complement strand
TTGAAAGAGCATTAGATACTTGGAGATGTACAACTAAAGTTAATATGGTAATTAAATCAAAAGACCAAATTCCTTCATCTCAACTAAATAGTGCGTGCTTAATTAATATAGATGGCACATTACCAAACGGTGTCTTATCAACATTAGCTTACACTAGTCGATCTCCAAATAAATGTCCTGACAAAACACATTCAACCCAACCTAAATTCGATATTTTTTTTAATAAATATATTAAAAGGAAAAATGATTCGCTACCTGTTGAAATTAATTGGTACACGGGTTCAGAGCCAATGGATTCTGAAACAGATATTTTTCCGAATAGAGACTTGCAAACAGTAGCCTTGCATGAAATAGGACATGGTTCACTATTATTACATACAAATAATGAAGGAGATGTTATGTATAAAGTACATGAAAATACCAAGAGATCATTATTTGTAAATGATGAAGAAGGTGGTATTCATTGTGTCAACCTAAGTTCAATTTCGCCACATTGCAAAAAAAAGATGGTAAAATATACTTGTACTTCGAATAGTGTAACTTTTTTACAAGATTATATTATCTTAATTAATGCAAACCCAGTTGAATCAATTCAAAATATTAATTTTGATTCGAAAATTTTGGGTAAAATAGAAGTAACTAATGTTTATGGTAGATTACTAATGACCATACCAGTAAAGAATGAAAAAACATCTAAAATTACAATGCCAGATGGAAATGGTCTTTTTTTTATTCATATTTATAATGAGTCCAATCAAATTATTAGCACGTCGAAAATTGTAAAGCAATGAAGAAAATAGTTTTTATTTTGATGCTTTTTTTGAGCTGTAAAGGTAGTCACACACACATTTCTAAATTTAGTATTGAGAATTATTGTAATGATTGGCTTGAAAGAGTAATCCGCAAGAATTGGTTGAAAAACGGTAAGTTAAGAGTATTTCATGAACAACTACCTGCGATTAGGTGTTATGAAGGAACGAAAATATATTGGGAACAAGCAATTATTTGGAATAAAATATGCTTAATAGGAAAATCAAAATCTTATATTGAGTCTTATTTAGGGCAGCCCAGTAGTGAATGGAAATATGAAGATGAAAGTATTGGTGTTAGATATTCAATTTCTGAAAATGAAGAGTACCCTGTTTGGCATATCCAGATTATTTATAGTCCGAAAAGGACAGTGATAGATGTTGATGAAGCCGTAACTTTTGTGGATTAAATAAAAAGCAATTAACTAGCGATAAGACAGACCCACGCCCTATCGGGCGCGGGTCTGCTTATCGCGTCGGTCGTTGTGATGGAATTGACTCCGCTGCGCTCCGCCAATTCCATCACAACGGGTTCGGGGGAACCCCTGTCGTGTGGAGCTTTCCCCCGCTACGCGGAGAAAAACTCCACACAACAGGGGATATACCGAATTTCAAAAAAAAAATGGGCTTCGCCCATTTTCCCTTTTGAAACTCGGCATATCCCCGAACCCGTTCACTGTAATTGTAGCTAAATAAGTTAATTCTAGTATCAATTAATAAACGAAAAGTGTACTTATTACTAAAAAATGAATTAGAATTAGATAAGTTACAAAAAGAGAGCCCACGATTGCCATCGAAATGGAAGCAGACTCTCATCTCTCGCTAAGAGACTGCAAATTTAGGCTTTTTTCTTTTTTGATACAAATCTAATATTTTTTAATATTTAAATTTATTAGT
>CAZOHX010000746.1:0-1714 GCA_964579315.1 uncultured Saprospiraceae bacterium | reverse complement strand
AACAGATAAAACAAAATTTATTATTTTTTCATCCCCTTGCAATCCATCTGGATCCGTTTATACACGAGATGAACTCAGGTCTATTGCTACAGTTGTGGCAAAACACCCCGATTTATTGATTGTTTCGGATGAAATTTATGAATATATTAATTTTACAGGCAAACATTTCAGTATAGGATCGCTTCCAAATGTAAAAAATCAAACCATTACAATCAATGGGTTTTCCAAAGGCTTTGCCATGACTGGATGGAGATTGGGTTATATTGGGGCACCACTTTGGGTGGCAAAAGCTTGTACTAAAATTCAAGGACAATTCACATCTGGAGCAACGGCATTTGGACAAATGGCAGGGGCACATGCCTTAATGTCAGATATGACGCCAACCCAAAATATGAGAGCCGCTTTTTTAAAACGAAGAGATATAGTCAAAAATCTATTAAGTGAAATTAAAGGATTGAAAGTAAACAATCCACAAGGAGCTTTCTATATTTTCCCCGATTGTAGTGAACTATACGGAAAATCGTACAATGGAAATATTGTAAACAATTCAATTGATTTTGCAAATTACTTGCTGGATGTCGCACATGTAGCAGTTGTGGCTGGGTCGGCTTTTGGAGCCCCAAATTGTTTTCGAATTTCTTATGCCGCAAGTGAGTCATCCCTAATTGAAGCTATTGGTAGAATTAAGGCAGCAGTTGATAAATTATGCTAAAAATCATATTTTTTTCATAGAAATATTATTACCTTGAACATTAAGGAGATAAATTTATTACACAAAACAAGTACATTTTCTATGGACAATATGCCGTTTAGAAATCGTGATATTAGTTGGTTATCGTTTAACTATCGAGTATTGCAGGAAGCCAAAGATTTGAGTGTTCCATTATTTGAAAGACTCAAGTTTTTGGCGATTTACTCCAATAATTTGGATGAATTTTTTAAAGTAAGAGTTGCTCATCATCGAAATTTGGAAAGAGTAGGCAAGAAAACAAAGAAAAAGCTTCATTATAGTCCAAAAGAATTACTACATCAAATCCGAAAAATAGTAAATCAACAACAGTTAGAATTTAGTGACATTTTTGAAAATCAAATCGTTCCCGAATTAAAAAAACACGACATTCATCTATTGAGAAGGTTAGATTTGTCAGCTATTCAAAAAGAATTTGTTGAATCTTATTTTATGAATAATATGTTGCCATTTGTTCAACCTGTTCTTTTAGTCAAAAATAAAGTACTCCCCTTTCTGAATAATGCAGCCTTATATTTAGCCGTAGTTTTACTTGATAAAGATAAAAAAGCATCTGATAGTAATTATGAATTTGCTATTGTGAAAATTCCATCTGATCATTTAGGGCGATTTGTAGTATTGCCTAGTAATCCCACGGAACATCATGTCATCATGTTGGACGACATCGTTCGACACAGTATTCAATTCATCTTTCCAGGTTATCACATCATTGACACCTACTCTGTTAAATTGACAAGAGATGCAGAATTGTATATTGATGATGAATTTTCAGGAAACTTGATAGCAAAAATTAGGAAATCTCTAGGAAAAAGGAATGTAGGTCCTGCTTCTAGATTTGTATATGACAGAAGTATGCCCGAGCAATTTCTGACTTTTTTACGTTCGTCATTCCAAATGAAAAATGATTTTGATTTATTTTCAGAAGGACGATATCACAATAATTTTGATTTTTTCAAATTCCCCACT
>CAZOHX010000745.1:0-1721 GCA_964579315.1 uncultured Saprospiraceae bacterium | reverse complement strand
ATTCCTAATTCGTAATTCCCAATTCCCAATTCCCAATTCCCAAATTTTCGTAAGATATTTGACAAAAGTGGAATTATTCAGCAATGAAATGACGTGTACTTGTCAGATAGTTGTTTTTTAAAATAAAAAAATAGATGAATAGATATCTTGCAGTATTTTAAAACCATCAAAAACATAAAATTATGAAAAAGTTATTCTTCCAAGCTATGTTAGGCACACTATTAATTTTCTTTGCATCATGCAAAAAAGATAATCTAAAAGAAACTCCACCAACACAAAATCAACCCAAGACTTATTCGGATTTTGTAATTGAAAACGAAGCTCTTGATAAAGATTACCCATATTATCGGTATGTTATGCTGACAAATCAAGATGGGGAAATTTTATATGAAACCATCAAACCTGAAAAAACAGCACATATTGTGGCTAAGGTGGCAGATGGGGATATTGTAGATTTGACTGTTTTGGATTATAGAGATTCTAATATTTTTACCTTTAGAAATATTAAGTCTGGATTTCATTTACGAGCCTTTTCTAGTCCTTTTTTTGAATATTGTTTGGGTGATTTTAGTGAAGGTGTGAAATTGAATCTTAAGATTACAGGAATTAGTGATTATGATGAACTTTATTTTGGATTACAGTATCAGGATATTATTTCAAAATACGATAATAGTATATCTTTGGGTATGTCTTACTATTTAAAGCATGATAGAACACTTACGATTCGTCCTAAAGGGTCAAATGAGTATTTATCTTATTTGGTTAGATTTGATGATTTGAATTTTACATCTTATAATAATGCTACTAAAGAAATCAGTATTGATGATTTTAAGCCAAGTTATATTTATCAAGTTGCTGTATCCGAGAAGGGAAAATATTCAGGTGATCTTATAATGTGGCATGGGGATAAATTTGCATTTACCAATAGAGAAAAGGGGTATAAGGATTTGAATAAAGGCGAAAAATTAAAATTTTACGTCAGTCCAGAATTAATCAACGACATGAAAGAATTGGATATCGTAAAAAAGAACGATAAGAATATTAGGTCAAAGAAGATTTTGTCGGATAATTTTCTTGAAACCGTAAGTATCGGTTCTTCCAATATTGATATTGATGCTAATGGTACAAGTTACAATTATTCTAGCTCTACTGATTTTGATTTGGGATGGGTGTATTATACTATTTCTGATTCTAAAACATTTTATTTTTATTGGAATGTGTTTCAAAGCGGAAACGATAAAGTATCTTATAAATTACCTGCTTTGAAAGAGGATGTTTTATCTCAAAATAGGAGGGCGTTTTTAAAAACTCCAAAACGAATTCAATTTGAGACCTATAAGTTTGAAATGGGAATGGAAAATTTAGACATTGTTTTTGATATGTGTAGAAATTATGAATCTACTTATGTAAGCAAAGATTTGTAAGATTTGGAGATGAGATATACCTATGTTTTTTTAAATTGGTACTTAATTACTTAATTAAGTACCAATTATATAAAGTATGAAAAGTATGAATAAAATCAGTTTTACCATCGGATATATTTGCTTTTTAGTGAATGTACAATCATCTTTTGCACAAATCAATCTTATCCCAAATTACAGCTTTGAGAGATATGATACATGCAGTCAATTTATTGGCAAAGAGCCTTTTGAACCAGAAGTTAGAATCAGTGTACAAGATTGGAGTCCTCGAGTTTCAATACCTGAGTATTTTTCAAAATG
>CAZOHX010000744.1:0-1726 GCA_964579315.1 uncultured Saprospiraceae bacterium | reverse complement strand
CTTGAGAATTTTTCTGGTTTTAAATATTAAAAGCCATGATATAAGCAGGTATCCACCTGCAATAATAGCAAGCAAAGCAGTATTTTCGAAAAGTTGCTGGGTTAAGTACAAAGGCAACAAAATCAGCACCACAATAACAAGCGGAGCGATGAATAAAAACTGTCCTAAAGTAGGCAGTTTGTCTATTGCCGATGTGCAATTGCTAATTAAATTTGATATTTTTAATTCTAAAAAAGATTTTTCAATTTCTATCATTGAATCTTTATAGTTATAGTTTTCTTGTTTTAAGTGTTTATTTGCTTCTGTTTCAAGTTGCTCAAATGTCAGTTTTCTTTCAATTGTGTTGGGTGTATGATTGTAGATTGTTTGTTTGATTTTTATTAAATTATTTTTAATGCCTTTTATCGCATCTGCAACATCTTGGTGGGTTCCTTTTAACTCATGTTGAAAACTATCTTTATTCTGTTGGGAATTAAAATAAGGAATACTTATGTCGTTTATAGCAATAGGGGGCAGTTTTATTTGTTCCCAGTTAAGATTAAGGTTGTCCATATCATTAACTTCAACGGTAAATTCTTGTGCCAGTTTATTGCTAATACTTTTTTGCATGAGTTTTTGCATGTTCTCATTTAAAATATCACGCTTTGTATTTGTGATTTCATCAATCTCAAACCAATAAGTTAGATTAAGTTTGTCTTTGCTATTATGAACGATAGAAAATAAAGACAGTATATTCAGGTAAAACTCTGCATTTATTTCATCATCATAAGTATAGTCAATGAGAGTAAAGTCATTGAGGTCTTTATAAATAGTGAAGGATTGAGTTAAGCATTTTTTTATTTCTTCACTAATGTTTAATTCTTGCTCTTCTATTTGTGTAGTATTAAGCGATGTAAAGAATTGTTCTAAACTGCTTTTGATTTCTTTTGCAGTATCTTCTGCTAGATTTTTTGAGTTCACTAAGTCTTGAGTGGTTGTATGTAACTCTTGTTTAAATTGAGCAAACTTTTGCACATCAAGTTCTGTAAAGTTGTGAGATTGATCGAGGCTGTTTTTAAATGATTCGATTTTATTTGTTATATTTTCAAGTTCTTTAACACTAAAATAGCTTTCTTCGAAAGATGGGTCGTCTATGCTGCCAATTTGTTCAAGTTTTTTTGCTTGTTTTTTTGCTTTTTTAAATTGACGTGACGTTGTCATATCAACCGTTAAAACCAGGTTATTTGTGTCTTTGCAGTATGGGAACAATCGAGCAATTTTTTTAATGTGGTTTTTGTGTCGAAATAACTCTATGCGCGAGTTTTCAGTCGCTTCTTCAATTGGAAAGACAAAAATTAAGGTATTGTTATGTATTGGCAATAAATCTTCAATTTCTTCAAGATTATTATTTGCCTTATAATAGACAACCAGACCGTCTTGGTTAAAAGATGGCTCGACTAATGTGGATAGATTTCTCCATCCTTCATACTCAAAGCCATCCATTATGACTACAATTGACATTAGCTAAAGCAATTCTCTACGGATTGTTTTATAACATCATCCAGTTTTTCTATATTTGGATTGGTTAAAATTTGTGCTTTTAGTCCTTCAGTATATTTTTGGGCTGAAGTTTCTTTGTTTTCGCCATAACCTGTTAATAGATAGTCATTTAATAATTCACTTAACCCCTCCATTATATCTATCACTTGTGAATTTTCTAATTCTGTTTTTGACTCAGTACCTAGCA
>CAZOHX010000743.1:0-1731 GCA_964579315.1 uncultured Saprospiraceae bacterium | reverse complement strand
TCCACTAATTATCAACTGAGTCCCATCAAATTGCTCTGTTCTTAATAATATTCCAAAAACCGCAAGTTCTGATTATTCGTTTCCCATATATTAGGTATTTATCCAGTCAATTTATTGTGATACAAATTCAAAGAACTCATTTTTAAATTTGCAAATTCCTGTGGAATTACACCAACAAAATTGTTTGATGACATATTCAGCCAATTAAGCCAAGCCATGTTACCCATACTACTAGGCAATTCTCCAGAAAAATTATTATCTTCTAAATGACATGAAAACATCTTTGTCAGATTACCTATTCCTTCCGGAATCTTACCTGATAATAAATTATGACCAATATCTAATTCTGCTAAACCTGGCATTTCATTAGACTGGGTAGATCACTTTATTAATAAATATAAAAACTATTTAGAAACACCTTTCAATATCACCGCCTACAGTCTCAACATGGCAAGACTGGAATTTGTGAGAAAAAACTACACCAACGCGCTCGTATTCCTTCAAGATGCGGATTATAAAGACTTGTTGAATAATATGAATGCAAAAATCCTTCAAGCTAAAATCTATTATGAACTGGATGAGTTCGAAATCCTAGATTCTCTACTCAAATCAATGAGAGTCTTTATTCGTAGAAAACGAAAAGTAGGATATCATTATCAACTTTGGAAAAACATGATTCGATTTACGGAGAAATTGATGCGGGTGAATCGATATGATAAATCCGCCATGTCTCATCTTGCAGATCAGATTCGAGAAGAACAATTGCTCTCCGAGAAAGAATGGTTGTTGGAGAAATTAGTTTGAAAAACGCCTCCATTTCCTAATGTGTTTAGCAATGAAAAACCTACATCTTCCCCCGCAAAAACAGCCCCGTATAACTATCCTCCACATCCAATATCCCTTCAGGAGCACCCTGATACACCAAATTTCCACCCCGATTTCCACCTTCAGGACCCAAATCAATAATCCAATCCGATGACTTAATCACTTCCACATTATGTTCCACCACCACTACGGTATGCCCCTTTTCTACCAAGGCATTTAAAGCATCCAACAATTTGGAAATATCATCAAAATGAAGTCCAGTAGTAGGTTCGTCAAAGATAAAAAGAATCTTTTCTCGGGCTGATTCTTTGGTCAAGAAAGATGCTAATTTTACCCGTTGGGCTTCGCCACCCGAGAGTGTGCTGGAAGATTGCCCAAGCTGTACATATCCCAATCCCACATCATAAAGGGGTTGGATTTTGGACAAAATATCTCGATTATCTTCAAAGAAATGAATCGCTTCATCTACACTCATCGTCAAGATATCGTAAATAGATTTGCCTTTATATTTTACATTTAAGACTTCCTGTTTGAAACGTTTGCCTTTGCAAGATTCACATGTCAATCGGACATCAGCTAGAAACTGCATCTCAATAACTTGTTCCCCATCGCCCTTGCAAGTTTCACAACGCCCCCCTTCCACATTGAATGAAAAATGCTTGGGTTTGAAGCCGTTGATTAAGGACAATTGTTGTCTTGAAAATAGATTTCGGATAGCATCATAAGCTTTGACATAGGTGACGGGATTGGAACGAGATGATTTGCCCAATGCCTTTTGATTGACCAATTCTACTTGGGTAATACGTCGAATATCTCCTGTGATTTCATCATGTTCACCTGGTGCTTGAGGAAAAGATTCTCCCAAAGCTCTTTTCAACGAAGGATAAAATATTTTCTTAATCAATG
>CAZOHX010000742.1:0-1731 GCA_964579315.1 uncultured Saprospiraceae bacterium | reverse complement strand
TACAACCCTGCTATCGGGAAGTTCTTGAGTGTGGATCCGTTGATGAAGGAGTATCCAATGTTGACTCCTTATCAGTTTGCTAGTAATACTCCGATTTGGGCAAAAGACTTGGATGGTCTAGAAGCGATACCAGTTACAACAAACGAATTGAAATCTATACCAGTTTTGGATAACCTGTCTGTTCCCGAACTTGTTCAACCTCTTCCACCATACAGGGGCAACGGGGATAATTCCGCATATCAATATAAGGTTCATACTCAAAGGTATGGTGTTCTAGATATTGGTCATAGCAGTGTGCAACGTTGGGCGATGAAAAAAGAGAAGCTTGGAAATGGATTGAGTAATTATACGGCACATCGCTTGTTTAAACAATTTTTGGTTGGAGGCGGCTCAAAGTATGTTCTAACTGATGCAGAGTGGGCTTCTATTCAACCTTTCCCGTTTAATCTGTCTGGAACAAGAATCCCTAGTAATGCGCTTCCAAAATTTCATAAACGAATGGCGAAGCTCAATAAGAAGCCTCGTGAAAAATTGAGATCAACATTGTCTAAGATGAAGATTGGCGGTGTTGTAGATAATTATTCTGTAACGATTACTGGTGGTGCTGAGACCAATGGAACACTTGGAGAGTTTGCTATTGATTTTAAAGGAAAATTGACAAAGACATCTAATGAGACGTTTACTTTTGATGGAACAATAACGGTAAGAGATACTTATGACTTTGATGTAAGGTTGATTGATTGGTCTAGTTTGCGTAGTTCTTCTGGCTCAAGGAAGGTTCTAAAGGTTCGTACATTTCAGAAAGCTACTAGGAATGGTGCGGACTTTAGTATTTTTTATAAGAAGAAATATAAGTATAATGGGAATATTAAAATATTTCATTAAATTTTAAATATTATGATGAAGTTTGTATATGCTTTTTTAATTTTTTTCTTTTTTTCATGTGCTCATAGTGACACTGCTTCATATTTTCCGGGGATTTATAGTTTGAAGTATTTTAATAATGACCTTTATTTAGAAAGTAGTGATTCATTATATATTTATGCTAACGGTACATATGAACATATTTTAAGTTCATCTACAAGCAAAAAAAGAGTAAAAGAGAATTTTGGGACTTGGAAGTATGATGGAAGATATTTGGTGTTAAATGATTATTCTTATTTAGATTTGGATGAAAAATTTCCTCCTTTTGCAATTTATTTTGAAGTTAAAGTGAATATATGGGGAGGGAAGTACCTTAAGCAGTCAACAAATATATTGGCAGGAATAAAATACATTAACCAACCTTAGTTTGAGGCTGTTCAACTACCAAATACTCAATCTAATAAAAAAAAAAACAGCAAGCCAACAACCGACAAAATCCCACTTCAGGTCTCCGCAAAAAGCTACGACCGTTTAGGCAGTAAAGCGGTATTCGTCCCGACATCCAGCGAGCAGAGACCCTAAGTATAGATAGATTGTAACTGTTTAGGTACCCACACATTTTTTCCGTTGGGATAGTCCTTTTTTTTTTCAATTAAAATCTTGTTTAGCGTGCAGAATAGGGCTATCTTTGAAGTATGGGCTGCAAAAAAATATCCTTATGGGCGCAAGAAAAACCGACACTAAAAGTGGTGTACGGAGCCCCTTTTTGGGCTAAAAAAAGGGGTGCAGGCCACTACCGCTTTGGGTTTAATGGCAAGGAGAAGGACACGGAAGGCGAGTGGGGTACGCAGACGCATTATGATTATG
>CAZOHX010000741.1:0-1731 GCA_964579315.1 uncultured Saprospiraceae bacterium | reverse complement strand
TCATTCAAAAGGGTTTAAATACCTAAAGAATTTAATTATTGGAGTTGGAGCATCTATCGTGTTGGTTGGTGCCCTTTTCAAAATCATGCACCATCCATGGGGCAATATACTTTTACCTTGGGGTATGGGTACGGAAGCATTTATCTTCTTTTTCTTAGGGGTTATTGGACCTGAAAAAGATTATTACTGGGAAAAACTATATCCAGGCTTGGATAACCATTCTGGAGATGTGACTCCGCTTACTGCTGGTGGCGGTGGTGGTCAAGCATTAAATGGTCCAGTTGTTGAAGAAAAACTGGGCGGAATGCTTAGTGAGCTTCAAATTATGTCTAAAAGTATGTCTTCTTTGAAGGCGCTTCAAGATGCTGACTTTACAGGTACTGCAGACCAAATCAAAAGTATGGGTAATTTCTACGGTAAGCTAAATGAAGCGATGGCTAATCTTGCAGATTCTGCAGATGATGCAAAACGCTACAAAGAACAAATGAAAGCATTAAACCAAAATCTTGGTTCATTGAATAGTGTTTACGGTAATATGCTTGCAGCGATGAATCCAAATCGTCAGGCTTAAGCCGTTGTGATCGAATAATTCTCTCAAATTAAAAACGATTAACCTATGTCAATACCAAAGGAACCGCGGCAGTTAATGATTAACTTGATGTATTTAGTACTTACAGCAATGTTGGCACTGAATGTATCTGCGGAAATAATGAATGCTTTTTACAAACTAGATAAAGGTAATGTGAAAAGTTCTGCAATCATTTCTTCAAGCAATGAACAAATGATGGGGCTTATTGAGCAACAAGCAAATGCGTACAAAGATAAAGATCGGGATGCGTATAAAAAGAAGGCGGATAGAGCTCGGGAAATTGAAAAAGAGCTTTCGGGCTATATTAATCAATTAAGACAAGATCTTTTTGATGGGGCAGGTGGCCCTTCTGAAGAAGATCCTACAATCCCTATGCGTAAAGATGATAAGGAAGTAGCCACTAGACTCCTTGTAGGAGAAGTGCCAGGTCCAGATAGTAGAGGAATGGAATTGAAGGCAAAAATTGATAAAGCCAGAGAAGAATTGCTTGGACTTATTGATGAAAAGGATAGAGCTAGTTTTGCTGATAAGCTTGCGCTGAAAACCGAACCAATGCCTGAAAAAACGGAAAAAAAGAACTGGGCAGATTATAACTTCTATCAGATGCCCGTTGCAGCGGTTTTTCCAATGCTTAGTAAATTTGATATGGATGTAAAGTCTTCAACAACTTCTGTTTTGAACTATGTGTTTAATAAGGTCGTTGGAGAAGAAGTGAAGTTTGACAAATTTCAACCAGTTATTTCTGCTACTAAAGGATACGTTATTGCAGGGGATAAGTACGAGGCGGAGATTTTCTTGAGTGCATTTAGTTCTCAAAATGCTGGTGGTACTAGAATCTCTGTGAATGGAAGCCCATTAAGGGTGAGTGATGGAAAAGCAACTTATTCAGTTACACCTAGCTCTACAGGGGTGAAGAAATATAATGTAAGTATTTCAGTAACGAATCCACTGACCAAAAAGAAGGAAACTTACGAGAAAACTTTCGAATACGAAGTAGGAAGACGGTCTGTAGCTGTTTCTGCCGACAAGATGAATGTATTTTATATTGGAGTGGACAATCCTGTTTCTGTTTCGGCGGCAGGTGTTTCCTCTAACCAATTGAAAGTGACAGGATCGGGTATTACTATCACCAAGAAAGGAGC
>CAZOHX010000740.1:0-1749 GCA_964579315.1 uncultured Saprospiraceae bacterium | reverse complement strand
ACTCGCAATAGCTAGGCTATTACTGTGCTTTTTATGTCGATTTGAACAAAATCTACCTAAAAATATACACATAAAAACATATGTCCACCTACTTAAAATTGGGTTTTTGTGAGTAAAAGTAGTATTTTTGACCCAAAATACATGCAGAAATCAAGTAATATGGCTATCAAAAATCTATTTATACTTTTCATATTGGGAATGTCAAATCTGGCTTTTAGTCAAACAGACTCCCTCATAAATGTCCATCCTAGCAATCGGAAAGATATCAGTGTTTCTGTTAATGAATTCAATATTTCTGCTGATTTACAAATCTTATATTTTAGCCCATTTGAGCATGTACTCGGAAAGAAAAATGTTCAATTGTTATCAACGGTAGGAATCTTTCCTATGTTTGGTTTCTCAAAAATAAGAAATAAAAAGTATTTTTCATTTCGATTAGGGTATTCTTCTCATTCAGAGCACTTTAATTCAAATACAGATGCTAGTATTTGGTCTTTTCAATCGCAATTGGATTGGGGATATTCATTGATTGATGTAAAAAGATGGAGAATAACTCCTAAAGCATCTATTAAATGGATGCGTTTTACCTTAGATAATCATGATAGTGCAAAGAAAATTCCCTTAGGGCAATTCGTAAATGGACAACGCAATTTGGATATTAGGTTTAATCAACTTTTCGGGAATCTAGGTCTTAGATTAGATTATAAAATATATGGAAAATTAGCAAAAGGATATAATTTTATTACGATGGGACTTTATGCTGGATATGCTTTTGGTTTGCATTCCAAACCGTTAATTAGATCCAAGAATGTAAGATTAATCAATGATAATAAAATTGATATTTTTCCATGGGATTTCCGAATGGTTTTTGGATTTGATATTTTTCATTAGTTTGAAAAGACTAAAAAAACTACATACAATGTTTAGACGATTGATTTTCTTATTCCTTTTACTTTTTCAGTAATTTCTAACACCTACTCCGTTAGTGATGATATTAACAATTTTGGCCCATTTGATTACAATGCCGAGCAAAGCATCGCACTGCCTGCCGATGGGATGGAATACAAAATGATATTTTCTGACAGCGACAATACAAACTGTATTGTCGAGCAGCACATCAGCCAACCCCCTGTTCAGACGAAATAAAATTGGATATATTCATCCCCAATATATTTTCGCCAAACGATGATAATATCAACGACTACTGGAAGATTTACAGTTCAGATAGCCAAATAAATATCCTTTCCTGCCGAATTTACGATAGATGGGGCAACCTCGTCTTTGAAGCATTAAACGACGACAATCGTTTTAGCTGGGATGGTCGATACAAGGGACAAATCGTATCTAATGGCGTATATCTCTATACCATCGAATACCTGACGCCCGATAGCGATAGCATTAAATTGGTGGCGGGGGATTTGACGGTGGTTCGGTAAAAAGAAGATATTATGTTAAACTACTTATTTAAATTTAATTCAATGATTCTTTTTACTTTGATGTAAAACAAGTAATAATTTCCGTTTTTAACCGTTAAAAACCGTTATTAACGGTTAAAAACGAAAATTGCATTTTAAAAAATCTAAGACAATGTGTATTGAACGTAGTGGGAATAAGCTTGTTGGTGAAAATTGATATGATTTTTGGATATGTTGTTTATTTTTCGTATATTTGGTTTTTATATATGAATAAATAGGATAAATGACACTTGTAGAGTTAAGAGATGTATCGGCAATTGGGGGTATATGGGTG
>CAZOHX010000739.1:0-1749 GCA_964579315.1 uncultured Saprospiraceae bacterium | reverse complement strand
CCATTCGACTCTTAAAAGAACAAATACATCAAAATTTCAATCACCCAAGCATCTTTTTCTGGTCACTTGGCAATGAAATATATTGGCTACCAGATTTTAAAAATGGCGACAATGTTGATCGATTAAATGGCTTTGTCAAAAAACTAAATACTATTGCTCATCAAATGGATCCTTCTCGGCTTACTGCAATTCGTAAATACTATGCAGGGGCTGATTTGGTAGATGTCTTCTCCCCTTCCATTTGGTCTGGCTGGTATGCAGGGGTATATACAAATTATGAAAAAGCATTGAAAGAAAGTCAAAAAAAATACCCCAATTTTTTGCACATGGAATATGGTGGAGCTAGTCACCTAGGCAGACACACAGAAAACCCAATTGATGGCAATGGCACCGTAAATAGTGATGATTGGGCAGAAGCATCCAATCAAATCAATGTAAAAAATGTTGCCAAAAGTGGAGATTGGTCAGAGAATTATATTGTCGATCTTTTTGATTGGCATCTTGGAATTTCTGAACAAAAATCCGATTTTTCGGGAAATGCACAATGGGCATTTAAAGATTTTGGGACTCCTTTAAGACCTGAAAATGCTATCCCTTATTTGAATCAAAAGGGAATGGTAGATCGAGCGGGCAATCCAAAAGATGCTTACTATGTTTTTAAAAGTTATTGGTCCAAAATACCATTTACCTATATTGAATCGCATACTTGGACAGAAAGAAGTGGTCCTAAGGGCAAAGCACGCCAAATCTGTGTATTTAGCAATTGCGAACAAGTAGAATTGATACATAATGGCAGAAAACTAGTTAAAAAGACTCGCAAACTTGGGCAATTTCCAGCCTGTGGACTTCATTGGGATATACAGTTTGAGAAAGGAGAAAATACGCTGATATCAAACGGATTCAAAAATGGTAAAATTATTACTTCTGACACCATAAAAGTCAAATATTTTTATAAAAAATCTGAAAAAGCAGACCATATTCAATTGACCAGCAAAATATTAAAGAATGGAAATTATTTAATAGAAGCGATTATGATGGATAAAAATGATAGACGAGTGCTCAATTATGAAAAGACCGTATATTTTTCAAAAGATGGACATGGTAAGTTGCTAAAAAATTATGGAACACCTACTCGAAGTCAAATTATTCAAATGGCCAATGGATATGCTGCAATCGAATTAGTGCCATCTAAAACAGGAAAAGCTATCATTGAATGTAGAAATCAAGATTTTAAAGGGAGTTATTTGATTATAAACTTCGAGCAATAAGCAATTTTATAATCAATAAAAATTTATAATCAATAAATAAGGAATAAATTTATCCAAATCAATATTAAACGGAAATTTATAAATGAGTAAAATAATATTACAAATAAACATTCTTATCGTCTTATTTTCAACGTGTGCATCCCATCCTGATTTACACAAAAATCCATTGCTTAAAAACATCAACTTTCATGAAACAGCAATAATCAACAGAGCAGATTCATTTCTATTACAATCCCCTACTCCAATAACCCTATTCTCTTGCAAAAGAAGTGCAGGTACAATAAATGACTTTTATTCAGAAGGAGATTATTGGTGGCCAGATCCTAAAAATCCAGATTCCGCATATATTAGACGTGATGGTCTGACCAATCCAGATAATTTCACACAGCACAGAATAGCCATGAGAAATTTAAATAAATGGGTTTCGACCTTGATTTCTGCTTTTAAAATTAGTGGAAATGAAAAATATGCAAAACATGCA
>CAZOHX010000738.1:0-1758 GCA_964579315.1 uncultured Saprospiraceae bacterium | reverse complement strand
ACTTATTATCAAATTTTATGCTCCACATACCACGTAATTCTCCTAATTTAAAACCAATGGCTTTATCATTTGGATAGTGTTCTGCGATAAGCGTTTTGGTTTCTTTATTGATATCTCCATGACAAGCTAGACACGGTGGCTTGATGGTGATGGGTGCGAAAAAAGTATTAGAATGAGCACCCGTTTTCATAATAATGGGCTTTACTTTCTTGCCTAAATCAATATCTGATTTGAATTGGAGCAATAGATTGAATTCTTCCGTATTGGGTTTATTCTTTGGGTTTCTTAATTTTAGTGCGGTTCTTTTGATTTCCACACCATATGCTTTTGACAAACTATCTGTAATGGGCATCGCTTCAATATTACAATATTTTAGTGCATTGGGTACTCCGCCTTCCTTCATGGCATGCATCAATTTTCCACTCATAGCTTTAAAACTTGCTTGTGCGATTTTTTTCCCTTTGGCAATTAGTGCTGTATCATAGACATTTTCAGTTTTCCCATTCATAGAAGAATGCTTTTCTGATTGATTTTGATTCTGACAGGTAAAAAGTAATAGACTAAAGAAAATAAATGACAATATGGAAGATTTCATATTCTACGGTTTTATAAAAAAAAGATTCGGCACAAATGTACCGAATCTCCTTATTCTTTTATGTGATATTGTGCACTTAGTTGCTTAAAATATCTATTGTCAATCAATAAGCTTGTCCATAAAATTAAGCAAATGTAGTAGGACAAACAAATTCTGTCAAAGGAGCACCAGCTTCTTGAAGTGCTTTGAATCCCCCTCTTACGTCCGTTACATCTTTCACTCCATTGGCTCTAAAAATAGAGGCTGCCACCAACGACCGATATCCACTTGCACAATGCAATACATAAGATTTGTTGGCATCAATTTGAGCAAAATCTTTATTGATATTATCCAAAGGGAAGTTTTCAACTCCTTTGACATGCTCAGATCTATACTGCTTATCTGTTCTTACATCCAAAGGATTCTCCATTTTGCCTAAATTAGCAACAAACTCTTCTGCGGAAACAGATCCAATTTTATCAACATCATTTCCAGCAGCCACCCATGCTGCAATTCCACCTTTCAAATATCCTTGAGATTGATCATATCCAACTCTAGACAAACGAGTAACGGCTTCTTTCTCACGACCTGCATCTGTAATCAAAATGATTTTTTGTTGAATATTAGTAATCAAAGCCCCTACCCAAGGAGCAAAACTACCGTCCAATCCAATCCACCAAGCTCCAGGAACGGTTCCTTCATTTGTATAAGCTGCTTTGGATCGAGTATCCAACACCAAAATATCACTTTCTTCACTCATTTCTTTAAAAGTAGCTACATCCAATGCACGTGTACCTCTTTCCAAAACCGTATCAATACTGGTATTAATACCCTTATTCATTTTGACATTGTTTGGAAAATATTGAGGTGGAGCACTTAATCCTGTAGTTACTTCTTTAATGAATTCTTCTTTGGTCATATCAGCTCGTAGTGCATAGTTGGTCTTTTTTTGATTTCCTAAAGTATCAAATGTTTCAGAACTCATATTTTTTCCACATGCAGATCCTGCACCATGATTTGGATACACTAAAATATCATCTGGCAAAGGCATAATTTTGTTACGCAAAGAATCATATAAATGACCAGCTAAGTCTGCTTCTGTAATTTCTCCTGATTTGGTAGCCAAATCTGGTCTTCCTACATCACCAATGAATAAACAGTCACCAGTACAAACATAAGGAGTA
>CAZOHX010000737.1:0-1758 GCA_964579315.1 uncultured Saprospiraceae bacterium | reverse complement strand
ATTATTGCCACTGCTTGAACCACAAAATATACCTACACTTTTTACCATAATTACAATTATTGAATACTAAAAATGAAGCAAATATAAAAAAAGCCCTTTGCTAAAAAAAATAGCAAAGGACTTTTTTGTTTAAAACGGTATTGTCAGACAACAGATATTTTAATTCAAGTAAAACCTTACTGTTGGTGGAGAAGTTTAGGCGATTTTGCTTAGGCAAAATCTAGTTGAGCAGTTGAGAAAGTAGGAAATACCAAATATTTAGGAGTAGAAATTAACTTTAATGTATAGCCCAACTCAACAGCTAAACTATTCCCAATTTATAGAGAACAACACAACATTATCAACTACCTACAAAATTTTAACAGAAATGATATTTACAGGACAATTATCTGCCGCTTCTTTATTGGTATCATATTCTAAAATAGATGTTTTCAAGGTATAATATTTGCCTTTTTTGTCACTTTTTCTTAAGTAACTTTTACCATCTTTATTGGACATTATCCATAAATCAGGTGCAGATTCTACACAAGAATTGCAGCCGATACATTTATGTCTAAGATGTGTAATTAAAATCATGCAGATACGATTTTATACAGTTTATCTGATGGTCGAATTTTTTCAGGTAATGGCATAGAGAAATGAACGCCTCTATTTTTATGCTCATTTACAGACGTGTTATCTACTCGCAACTCTTCGACTGTCATTTTTATAATGCCTGTTGTAGGACCTGTAATGATAATTTCATCACCAATTTTGATGTCGCCCGCTTGGAGTTTGAATTCACCAACTGCAACTTTCGGAAAAAACTTGATACCTTTTCCAAGGAAGGTTTTTCGTTTTTTTGCTTTTGAGCCATGTGAATCTGTCCATTCTCCCAATTTTTTTCCCATAAAATATCCGCCCCAAAATCCACGATTATAGACATTGCTCAATCGTTCCATCCAGTCTTCTACCTTGGCATCATTAAACGTACCTTCTGCAACTGCGATGGCTGCTTCTTTGTAGCAAGATACTGCTTCGAGTACATAATCAGCTGATTTGCCCCGTCCTTCAATTTTGAGTACACTTACTCCCGTTTCAATCAATTTATCTAAAAAGCCTATGGTATTTAAGTCTTTGGGTGACATAATATATTCATTGTCAATCAGCAATTCGTTGCCTTCATCATCTTTTACCGTATATTCTCTTCGGCAATTTTGCTTACAAGCCCCACGATTGGCAGAAGAATTGGCGGTATGAAGGCTTAAATAGCATTTGCCAGAAACTGCCATACACAAGGCTCCATGGACAAAGACTTCTATTCTTACTAATTTTCCAGCAGGACCAGTAATATTTTGCTCCTTGACTTGATTACAAATTTCTGCTACTTGGGAAATGGTTAATTCTCGTGACAAAACGACCACATCTGCAAAATGTGCATAAAATTTTAAAGTTTCAATGTTCGTTATGTTGATTTGTGTAGAAATATGCACTGGCAATCCAATGGAATTGGCATAACTAATAGCAGCATGATCCATCGTAATCATTGCAGAAATTCCATTTTCCTTAGCAGCATTAATGATGTTTTTCATCAATGGAATATCGTGATTGTAAAGAATCGTATTTAATGTCAAATAAGTCTTTACTTGGTGTGCATCACATAATTCTACAATGGTTTTTAAATCATCAATCGTGAAGTTGATCGATGATCGTGCTCTCATGTTAAGTTGTTCTACACCGAAATAAACGGAGTCAGCTCCTGCTTGAATGGCAGCCCTT
>CAZOHX010000736.1:0-1758 GCA_964579315.1 uncultured Saprospiraceae bacterium | reverse complement strand
AAAAGGAGATTTACTCAAATGAGAAAAATCTTAATTTTGAGATAATTCGTAATTCCCAATTCGTAATTCTCAATTCTCAATTCTCAATTCTCAATTCAACCGTATTTTTAAACTCATAATCCTTCATATCAGAAACAATTATTTTATCCCCAACATGAATTTCATCACTAAGAATCTCAATATATTCCGAATTTGAAGCCCCAATTTCTATTTTTGTTCTTACCGCTTTATTCTCTCTAATTACAAACACATCTTGCTGTTTTCCACCCTTTATACCAAGTCCCCTCATGATTCTCTTGACCTGTTGTTTTGAACCTGTTATTATTCGTAATTCTCCTTTGGAATAGGCTCTCAAATTGGACTGTTTCGGGTTGTTGAGTTGTACATCAAACCTAATTTGATTATTTTCTACGACAGGTTCGATATTGACAATAAAGCCTTCCGTTTTTGTTTGATTTTGTCTGAATATCACCTTTGTACCAATGGAAATTTGCTCACTATATCGATCAGAACAATGTCCTGTAATTTTGAAGGAAGATAGATCTGCAATTCTTGCTATATTTTCTCCTTCAAGCACTTGTTTTCCGATATTTTCATTGACCCACATAATGGTGCCGTTAATTGGAGAAGTGATAATTGTATTTTTCAATTTGGTTTGTAGTTCTTTCAGACTTTTCTCATTGATTTTGACTTCGAGTGCTAAATTTTCTTTCTCAATAACATTGAATTTCTTTTGAAATTGAAGTTCATTATCCATTTTTAGTTTTTCCAATTTTAAGATTTTCAATGAAATTTCTTTCTTTTTAATATCATCTTGGGTAGTTGCACCCATTTTGGTCAATACTTTTAAATTATTAAGTTCAGCTTCTTGTTCTTGGATTTTTAAAGCAAGAATTTGGCTATCATGTGATAAGTCAATAATGTTTTTATCAAATTGAATTGTTGATTTTTTAATATTATTCTTTTTGAGTAATAGATTATCTCCATTGGATTCATAGGACAATCTAAGAAACTCATCATTCAGTTTAAGGATTTGTTCTCCCTTTTGAATGGGTTTTCCAATTTTTTGAAAAACTTCTTGAATTTCGGTTGTAATTGGTGCATTTATACTTACTTCCTTTTCAGGAATGATTTGTCCTTGAGCATTGAAGCTGCTTTTTATATCTCCAATTTCTACCTTAGAAATCATGAAGTCGTTGATATTTCTTGTGGATTGGATGGTAGATTTCAAATATTTGAACCCAAAAAATAATAGTACAATTGCCAAAACGCCAATTATTACTTTTTTAAATTTGCCTTTGTTTTTCTCTTTATTTGATATAATTCTATCCATTATTTTGTTTAAATTACTTGAATTCAAACTAATAGATGGGAAGGCTGTGCCAAAAGTGTAAACTATTGAATTGTAAGGATATATGGATTTATATTTTATGATTATTGTGCTGTTTTGATACACGGGGTGTTCGTTTTTAGTCCAATGAAATTCATTTCGTTGCCACTAAAGACCGTAGCGAGTTTGCGATTGATTGTGAAAGTATGCCAGTCTGTTTACCAAACTCAAATATTTGGATGGTTGGGTACGCAATCGCTTGAGATACTGCATTTGGAAACATTGGGAACGACCCAATAATCGATTGAGAAGTTATATCCGCTTGGGTATATCAAAAGATCAGGCATATGCTTGGTCACGTTCGAGAATGGATGGTTGGGCAGTTGCAGTAGCCCAATGATGAAAACCACAGTTACTAAAGAAAGACT
>CAZOHX010000735.1:0-1767 GCA_964579315.1 uncultured Saprospiraceae bacterium | reverse complement strand
GTCCCCTCTTAAAACGGCAATCGAATTTCTATTTTTTCGAATAATATGGGGATATTTACCAAAATAAGCTTCAAAATATCTAGCAGAGTTGTCACTTCCCGTAGCAATCACAGCGTCAAAATCATTAATTTTATCTACAAACTCAAAATAATTAGCAACATCAGGATTGAATTCAGTCATTTTTTTTACCAAATAGGGGAGTAGGTATTTGTCTTTTTCTGATAACTTGATTTGACTGATATTGCCAGAAATAAAGGTGCATAATACATCATGAAAACCTACCAAAGGAATATTTCCTGCCATCACCAAACCAATTATCTTTGGATGGTTATTTTGTATTTTGTAATTAGCTATCCAGCTTTTTAATTTATCTTTTTGTAAAAATTCTTGGACAATTCCATCAATGCTTTGATATACATTTGCTTTGGTAAACCACTGATTGTTAAAATGGGTTCTATGAATTACAGCATCGAGATAATCACTTTTTGAAGCAAGATATTCCCCCAATTTGGCAAGAATGTTAATTCGATTATTCAACGAAATGCTTTTAAACTGTGTCTTTTTCTTCGTATCCATTGTTTTGAATTTATTTATAACCACTCAAATTACATAAGATCTTTACGAGAATTCAGATAAGCACGCCATCGATCCAAACAATCTGTCATATCTTTTGGCAAATCTGAAATAAACATCATTTCTTCTCCTGTTTTGGGATGAATAAACCCCAATTCTTTGGCATGTAAGGCTTGTCTTGGACAAATTTTAAAGTTTTTTTCTACAAAGGATTTATATTTTGTAAAAACAGTACCTTTTATGATTCTATTGCCACCATAACGCTCATCATTGAAAAGTGGATGTCCAAGATATTTCATATGTGCCCTAATCTGATGTGTACGTCCTGTTTCCAAGCGACATTCAACCAAAGAGACATAATACATATCATCAAGTACCTTGTAGTGAGTGATAGAGTGTTTTCCGTAATCTTGCTCTGGAAAAACCTTAATGACCATTCGGTTATTGGGATCTCTACCAATATATTCATCAATAGTTCCTTGTTTTTCGTCAAAATTTCCCCAAACGATGGCTTGATATCTACGATGAACCGTATGATCAAAAAACTGTTTTCCTAAATGTGTAACTGCTTCTTCAGTTTTAGCAATTACCATCAATCCAGATGTATCCTTATCAATTCTATGGACAATTCCAGGTCTATCCAAGAAATTGCCTTCTTTTATAGGTAATTTTCTGTCTTTAAAATAATAAGCCAATGCATTAACAAGTGTACCTGTCCGATTCCCAACTCCAGGATGAACCACCAAGCCAGGGGGTTTGTGAATCACCATGACTTCATCATCTTCATACACAATATCTAAGGGAATATTTTCGGGGAGTACTTCAAATTCAGCAGGTGGTTTTGGAAATAAAACACGTATTTGATCCAAAGGACGTATTTTATAATTTGATTTTACTGTTTTACTATTCACAACTACAGCACCGAGTTGTATCGCTCTTTGAATTTTGGTTCGTGATATTTTTTCAATTCTATTGAGTAAGAATTTATCCAATCTCAATGGATCTTGCTTTCGATCAATCGTAAAAGCATAATGCTCATACATTTCATCACTTTGCTCTTGCTCCGCATTTGTTTTCTCTAGATTCTCCATATTGATTGCTTAATTTTAAGTGCAAAACTACGTTTCTTTTATGGTATTTACCAATGACATGGAAATTTTCTATAAAAATCGAGAAATAATGCTCAAAAAATCC
>CAZOHX010000734.1:0-1769 GCA_964579315.1 uncultured Saprospiraceae bacterium | reverse complement strand
AAATGAGAAAAATCTTAATTTTGAGATAATTCCTAATTCGTAATTCTCAATTCTCAATTAAAAAAGCTACTTTATTTTAAACCAAAAAAAATGGTTGTCAAAAATAACTTTGACAACCATTAAAAATAACTTTCTAAAAAATACTTACAATATGGTGATAAACACCACATTCTTAATCTATAACAATAAGAGATTTAGTTTTAGTTCCAAAATCACTAGATATTTCATAAAAATATACACCTGTTGGCAAATTAGTGATTTTTATTTCATTATAACCCGCTTCAAAATGATTGGTTTTCTTACTTAAAACTTGACCCGTATTGTTTGAAATCGTCATCGTTACATCACTTCCTTTAGGTAGATTAAATCCAACTTGGGTGGATTCTGTAAATGGATTTGGATAATTTTGATAGACATCGAATACATTGCTCGCTTCTGTTACGGACAAACCATCTGTAAATCTCAATGCAATATCCAATGGTTCCATATTATGATTTACTGCTTCCATTTCGATTTTTCTAGCATTTAAAGAGATAGCGTTTGCTATAGAAACATTTTCTTTAGCTTTAAAATTTAATCCAAATGCTTTAGTACCTTTGATGGTTTTCATCTTATTCCATACTATGGTTATCGCACCTTCATTTTCAAAAATACCATAATTCTCTTGATTTAAAATACCATTTTTAACATCCAACAATTCTAATAATTCAGGATCGTAATTGAGTGTAAATTGAAATCCTTCTACTTGATTGAAATCATTTGAATTGAAATTAACGGTCACAACATCATCTTGTTCAAGATTTTTGTTTTCCGCATTCAAAGTAAATGTACCTACACTTCGCCCTTGTAGATTTGGTGCTTTGAAGCCGAGATATGAACTATTGATGTCTCCAAGTTTGTAACCAACAAATGAAGCAACTTTATCTTCATTGATCATCGGAGCTTCGAAAGTGGTTGTATAATCTCTTTGTGTGAATGGGTTGGTTGGATTATCGAAAGTAAAATTACTATTTACAAAATACCAATTTTTAACACCTTCTCCAAAATCGAGATCTAATAATAAAAGTACTTTTCTCAAACGAATAATATCTTTTACATTAATTTTATTGTCAAAATTAACATCGGATGCCAATAAAGTATATGGATCTGTAAAAGGGACAGTGCCCAAAATATGTCCTGCAAGATAAATTATATCACTTACAGAAATCCCTTTATTAGCCTCATCCACTTTTGAAGGCTCTATGATATAATCTTTACAAACAGGAATACTTGTAAAATAGCCATTGCCATCTTCATTCGTAATGCCATCATCAATTAGGTCATAACCATCAATATTAAGATTTACATTTTTAATATTACTTCCGTTTGTGTTTTGGATATTTACATCAATATTCACAAAAGGTGCGGTCGCTCCACAATCTTCCAAATCGTCATGTGGCATCGCTTGAAACGGATCTCCCTGCATCATGTGAATATCCGTATTTCTCATAATCAAGTCGATTAATTTAGTATTTCGGATTTCCGTTTTTTCATCATCTGTCAAAACAGGATCATTCTCATAATAAAATCGATCACCATCTCTTAAATTTAAAAACTGATCATACATGATTTCAAATAATGTAGGACCAAATAATTTCCCTGGCATGTGGTCTTCTGCCAATAAACCAACCCATGGATCAATATCGTTTATATCTCCATAAAGATTTTCTAATTTTGTAGCCAATTCTGTATTGGCAGTTATTTGAGCAAAAGTGGTATATTTAGGTAAT
>CAZOHX010000733.1:0-1770 GCA_964579315.1 uncultured Saprospiraceae bacterium | reverse complement strand
GAGATATATTGCGTATTTTTGTGGTAAATGTAGGGTTTGTGCGCAGACTCTCGTTACAAATAATAAAAAACCAAAAAAAATGGCATATTACAGTAAAACAACAGACCGAATGGATATTCATATTGAAGAATATCGAGGAACGATTCTAATCAAACAAAAATGGAAATATCATTGGTTAAATGCTATAGGAACTTCTTCTTGGACATATTCTGAAAAACAGAATTTCCATAGTAAAGTAGATAATTTAATTTGGAATAGTTGGGGAAATAGTTTTTTTCTAAAAGTTAAAGGAACTTCAGATTTTGCTAAAAAACATAAAACCATTCGTTGGGATGTTAATTTTGACATTGAATGGACGTTACACCAAGAGCATTGGAAAGTGAATGTTACTAAATACCCTAATAATTATATAGGAAATCCTACAAGTTCTGTACGTTGGAATACAAAAGAAATAAAACTTGACACAAAAGATACTTCTCCTCGTAAAAGGCTACGAAATAAAAAAAATTATTTTCAATATCCTGTGATACACGAATTTGGACACGCAGTAGGTAATTCAATATTTGCAAGTTCAGGAATGCACGGAGATGAGTATATCTTCTAGCAGTTACTATACGGATAAGAATAGTCTAATGAATATTGGAAGTGTTTTAAGAGATAGGCATTTAGATTTCTTATTGCAACAATTAAACACAATGATACCAAACACTCAATTTAGTAAATACTAAAAAATTATGAAAATGCACACGATAATCCTTTGTTTATTACTATTTAATTGCACTAATACAATTTCAAAAAAAGAAAAAAACAATGTAATGGATGAACCAAAGAAAACAATAATTATGAATAATCTTGATTTCAAAGATATTATGAAATTAGAAAAGAAAATTGCTATTAAAAAATATGGGAAGCCTTTGAAAGAAGAATTACTTAAACCCATAGATATGCCAGAAGAAGAAGCTTTACAAAAGCCTAAAATTATTTCAGAAAAAAACATTACTAAATTGCAATCCTACCGTATTAAATAATTATGAAACAACCGCATAGAATATTAGAATATCCTACAATAATCAATAAAGGTCTTGTTAGTGAAATTGGTAAAGAAGGGATGTTAAAACAAGCTGACGATAAAATATTTTTTGAATCTCATAGCAATTTTCTAAAATCAAATTTATATTTGGGAATAGGTGCTGTTGCTTTTGGTTTAGGATTATTATATTATTCAGAAAAAACTTCTCAAAGAATTTTGCCCATAATTTTACTGTTAGGCGGTTTATTTTGGATAATTTATGGATTGTATGCCAAAAAAAACTATAAAATATTTGAGTTAAATCGTTTACAAGGTACCGTTACATACCCCGATAGTTATTTTCGTAAACCCTTAAAAGGTAAGTTTAAAGATTTACATGCTGTAATTGCTGTAACTGGTAATATAGATGGTTATGTAGATAGTGAGTATTTAAAATTTGTAAATACCTTTAAACCAAGAAAGTTCACATTATTGTATACGTTTTACGGTAGCGAGCCTTATAAAGATTGGAGTTTTTATGTTTGGTATATGGATAAAAACAGACCGTTACCACCAGGTACGGCTTTTGACCAGTATAGAGAACAAGACTTTGAGCGTAGAAAAAAATTAGGCTTTCCAAGACCATTATATGGAAGCAATATTGATACTCCAGAGGCAACCGATGAGCAACAGTCAGAACGCGAACGTATTGGGGGATGGTAATAGAAAACTGCTTAGAACAATGGTAACCGTTGTACAAA
>CAZOHX010000732.1:0-1771 GCA_964579315.1 uncultured Saprospiraceae bacterium | reverse complement strand
TATGTGACGGCCTGACCGAAGGAAGGCTGGCATATACCGCTTGTTGAACTAAAGCCCTACGGGCAAACTCTTCCAAATTTACGTAAACTATTCATGATATAAAATTATTAGTAACAAAATTTTCAATCATGAGTAAATTTAAAAAAGAAACGCTTATAAATCAAGCACTTAGAACAGTTATTGGATTTGAACAAATCAACAACAAATTATGGATAAGTGTCAAACTAAATAGCCTTAGTGAAAGTACCTACAAATATTACATCAGGGCTATCGCTAAAGTTTCAATCCATTTCAACAAAACTCCTTTGGCACTTCAACTTGAACAAATTGAAGATTATTTATTACTCCAGAAAGAATCTTGGGAACCATCTGAAAGTTATTTCAAACACACCGTTTATGGACTTCGATATTTATTTCGTTTGTATGACCGTAACGCAGATAGTTTAAAGTTGCCAATTATTCAACGTTCTAAAAAACTACCTGTCGTTTTAAGTGTAGATGAATGTAAACGGCTTTTTAGGGCTCCAAAAAGCATCAAACATAGAGTGTTATTTTCTCTAATTTATTCGGCTGGTCTGCGATTAAAAGAAGTCATAAATCTGCGAAAATCAGATCTTGATTTTGAAAGAATGACTATCCATATTCGACAAAGTAAAAATAATAAAGATCGTTATGTCATTCTTTCTGTCTTAATTGCCAAAGGAATTCAGAAGTATTACAATGAACTAAATCCCAAAATATGGGTATTTAATGGAAAATCTAAAGGTACCCAATTGTCAGCTTCTGCTGTTCAATGTGCATTAAGAGCTGCTAGAAATAAAGCAGGCTTGGAAGATAAAAGACCTACCGTTCATACTTTACGACATTGCTACGCAACTCATTCTTTAGAAATGGGAATGGATATTGAAACTTTGAGAAAAAATCTAGGTCACAGTTCTATTCAAACGACTATGATATATCTGCATATCGCTCAATTATCATCCAAAAACTCTTTTAGTCCTTTTGACAAATTATATGATTTAGACAAAGAAGAATAGTGTGAAACCACAGTTTGAAGTGGCACAATTACTTCAAAAGCAATGGGCAAATATACAACAATCTAAATCATTTAATAGTCATCAGATTCGAATGCTTAGTGCAATTCGGAGATGTAGAACTAGTGAGTTGGGTTGGCACATTGACCAGTGTAATCATTGCAGCCACTTAAAAATAAGCTACAATTCTTGTCGTAATCGAAATTGTCCGAAATGCCAAGGAAATAAACGTGAAGAATGGATTCATGCTCAGCAACAAAAAATACTACCCGTAAAATATTTTCATGTAGTTTTCACATTGCCTGATGCTTTAAATTCCCTTTGTTTGGGACAATCAAAATTGCTGTATTCTATATTATTTGAATCAGCTTGGGCTACAATTAAGACTTTTTCCAAGGATCGGAAATTTCTTGGTGCAGCCACAGGTATGACTAGTATTTTGCACACATGGGGACAAAATATGAGTCTGCATCCACATTTGCATTGCATTATTCCTGCTGGTGGAATCACCAAATATGGAAAATGGAAACACTCCAAATCAAAAGGAAAATTTCTTTTTCCTGTTCAGGCAATGAGTCTGGTTTTTAGAGCTTTTTTTGTTAGAAAATTGAGAAAATATGGTAAAAAAGAAGGATTTACCTTTCCTAAATCTCTTTTCAACCAATTATTTGCCAAAAAATGGGTTGTTTTTGCAAAACAACCATTTCTTGGACCAAATCAAATCATCGAATATATTG
>CAZOHX010000731.1:0-1772 GCA_964579315.1 uncultured Saprospiraceae bacterium | reverse complement strand
CTATCCGACCCTGCCTACCAAATGGTATGGATTCCCACATTTTGTCACACACTCATATAAATTGATTTATTTTTTGATTATCGAGGGGGAAACTACATACCACAACAGTACATGGGGCAACAACCCTTCAATGGGGCATGACCCATTGCAATACAACGCCATACACAACCCATCGCAATAAAAAAAGAAAAAAATCTTCTCCAAAAACCTAATTAAAAATCAAAATTCAACCATTTGGAAAAGATTATTTCCCGAAAATTCATAGATAAAAGCCCTAAAATCAGCAATAAATACCGTTTTTTGTTAATATTTTCACAAATTTTGTAAATAAAGTAGATAAAAATAGCATGGTAAATAATTTATGTGTAACTTGCACCCATTATATTATCAATTTAATTTATTACAATGAATAAAGGTACAGTAAAATTCTTCAACGAATCAAAAGGATTCGGATTTATTAGTGAAGAAGGCACAAACAAGGAACATTTTGTACATGTTTCCGGATTAATCGATGAGATTAGAGAAGGAGATGCAGTAGAATTTGATTTAACAGAAGGTCGTAAAGGTCTTAACGCTGTTAATGTGAAAGTAATTTAATTCTACACATTCCTTTTAATTATAGAAGCCCGTCAGATTTAGTTCTGACGGGCTTTTTCATTTCTATAGCCTTTTGTTGAACAGTAATCCCTGTTACTTCCCCATCTCATTCAAAATCAAAATACTTTCAGGTCCTTTGCAAAATAACAAGTCTAGAATACTTAAATTGGATACAAAACCAAATTTATCTTCAAATACTTGCTCATACTTGATTGTCTGCATTGGAATTTTTGTTTTGGGCGTAATGATGTTTCTAAAATCATCAATGTGTTTTGGATATTCTTTTTGAAAAGACGTGTTGAATGAAAATTTACATTCAATATCTAATAATTCAATTATTGTAGTTACTAAATTCATGTTGAATTCAAATAAAAAAAGAGTGGGTTTGAAAAAAGCAGCCTTGATTTCATCTACATAATATTCATAAAATGGTGATTTCCCATAAGCCGTTTGAATACTCTGCCAATTGTGTTTTTGCCATTTCATATCATAGGCAATCTCTACTTTTTGAATGGAATTTTGGTTTTTCCCTTTTTTTAATGGAATAGTTAGTCGTTGCAATCCATTGGGACCTAAAATATGGCAACGATTCCGATAACTTCCTTTTTTATACGATTCGTGGGATTCAATTTGACAAATATCATATTTCGTTAAAATGGAAAACCACGCTATGGATGGTAGAAAATGTAATTCTATAATGGCAGTTCGATTCAATGTATCTTATTTTTGATGCTAAATTACTCCATTTTAATTTATTTCTATAAAATGTACAACTTAATTGAAAAGACTGTGAAATAAATTTGGGGTATTTGTATGAAAAATATTATTTGACCCACTTCGGGGTCTGAGATTGCATCTCTATTTTTCTTTGGATTTCATCCAAAGTTATTCATATTTATCCCTTTTCAGGGATTTAGGGATAAATTTAATGTTTAAATAATGATTGGATGTAAACTCGCAAATTTTATAAAATGAATTATTCCTGATGCTATTTTTACTTTTTTTTGAAGTGAGCAGAAGTTAATAACTTATAACCAAATCAGTCCGTGTATGACGAAGACGAATTCTTTTTTCACAACAAGATTATTCTCCATATTAGAGAAATACAAATGTGTATCAAGTAAATATAGCGAAATCCTTTTCCTACATTTTTCCGTACTTTGTATAGAAATCAT
>CAZOHX010000730.1:0-1780 GCA_964579315.1 uncultured Saprospiraceae bacterium | reverse complement strand
AAATTTTTCTCGTTTTCTGACGACAGGGGCTTCAATTTCTGGAGGAACCACAGTCATCACCTTATTTTTCTTCAAGTATTTCGCCCTAGATTTCATCAATTCTACAATCCCTGGTATTTTACTATGTTTACCTATCGTAGATGTTAAGCTCTTATTAAACTCTGAGATTTCGTAAAATTTGTTTCTATCATTTGAAAATGGCACTAAAATTAGGCGTTGCAATTCCTTGGCACGTTTTTCATAGGAGCCATTCACAAAATTCTCATAAAGAATGGTTCGTACATGAGAAAGATATATTTTTTTATATTTCGGATTGCTCAAAAGTTTGCTAACTAAAGGTTTTGTAGAATTTTTCTCATGTAATAGAGGTGACAATCTTTGTAATTCTTTCAACTTTAAATCCGACCCAACCCCAGTATTTTTAAAGCTACCAAATGCCAAATTCAAATCCCAAATGATAGGATTAAAATGTCCCAAATCGTCTTTATAAAGATAGTAATTTTGACTTACTCTACCTAAATATCCATTTAAATTGACAATCACATTATCAAAAGCCAACATCCATAGAGCACGATCTACATTCAATACTTTATTGATTCCTTTCGGATTGGTAGATAAGGTTTTTGTCAAATCAATTAAATCATCCCAACCGTCTTCTGACTTCAATTCATAATTATTCAAATAGCAATGAGCCCCTTTTTCGTATTCCAAAGAGCAGTATATATTCTTTTTACAACCCGTATTTTGCTCCATAGAAGGTGGACTACATTTTACAAAAGCATTTTTATTTGAACCAAAATGCTCTTTTAAAAATTGCCCATTGATGGGTTCTACATTGACCAATAGTCCGTAATAAGTGCCGTTTACATATACTTTTGCGTAATTGGCTTTAGGAGCTGGCATGTATTTACGAGCGATTTCATAACCCAAAACTTCTCGCACCATACTTGGATCTCTCAAAGCATTGGACAATTTCAAGGTTTTATAACCCTGATGATTTTGTTTCTTATTGATAAAATTTAATTTGATAAACAAGGGATTTCGTTTTGCTCCAGTCTGAAAAGAACGAAAACCACGATATCGAACCCCGACATTTTTATAAGATTTATTATTGATAACGACGTCGCCCAAAAGCATATTGTCACCAAATAATCTCAATGAATCTAACATTTCTGCCCAATTTTTTTCAGGGAAAGAAATTTTAATTTCAGTGATTTTATCAGTATCGTAAATATCTTGATTCCCATTTTGTGCAGATGCCAATTTTGACATTGAAAAACAGAAAACAACAAGTAAAAATAGCACTTTTTTCATAGATAATTAATTTGATATGTTAATTGCTGTGCAATAATAAGAAAATAATAATAATTCCTATAATCCATTTAAGAATGATTACAAAATTTCTTAATATTTCTACGTTATGCAAACGAATTCAACTTTCTTTTTGTTGAAATTCATAAAATATTTGAAATTGATTAACAAATTTATAAAATATAAATATAGAAAATTCCTATCTTGAAGGTATCAATTGAAAGTACAAATTAAATGCAGTAACTGCCATCAATCCCAATGATAAAATTCGCAAAAAAGAGCCATATCTCTTTCTGTAACTGATTAAGCCTGTATTATTTTTACCAATAAAGCCTCTTGAAATGAGATATCCAAAGACACCAACAAAAAAGATAAAAATATTTGAAATCATTTTATGAAATTTGAAAATTTAATTTGAGTGCGTGACAAATAGTGGGAGATTGTGATTTTTTTAATAATCCATCTAAAC
>CAZOHX010000729.1:0-1798 GCA_964579315.1 uncultured Saprospiraceae bacterium | reverse complement strand
TCGTTTTTGCATCATTGGCATTACTTGCAATTAGTCCTTTTCTTATTTTCATCGCTATTGCGATAAAATTAACATCTAAAGGACCTATTTTTTATACTTCAAAACGGGCAGGAACGGCATATCATGTATTTGATTTCATAAAATTTCGTTCTATGAGAGTGGATGCGGATGAAATCCTGAAAGATTTAGCACATTTAAATCAATATGATGGTGAAAATGACGACTCAGATGGACCTAATTTCTTTAAATTACAAAATGACCCAAGAGTTACGACAATTGGTAAATTTATACGTAAAACCAGTATTGATGAGATACCGCAATTAATTAATGTCCTAAAAGGCGATATGTGTATTGTAGGAAATCGTCCATTACCATTGTATGAAGCAGAACAACTCACCAATGATGAATGGATCAAAAGATTTCATGCACCAGCAGGGTTGACAGGATTGTGGCAAATTTCTAAACGTGGTAAAAAAGATATGTCTGTTGCAGAAAGAATCCAATTGGATATTGATTATGCAAATACAACATCTTTTGGGCTAGATTTGAAAATTATTTCAAAAACAATTCCAGCTATGATTCAAGATGAACAAGTTTGATTCATAATTTCTAAATAGATAATTTTATAGTTTGCTTTATTGTTAAAGCTAAAATTTGTAACTTCGCTATTTTTAGATAAGGACAAATATGATGGGTCAGCCGTTGGTGAGTATTATTTCAGTAAATTATAACGAACTTGGTGTTACATGCGAATTGTTAGAGTCAATTCGGGATAATAACGAATATACCAATACTGAGATAATCATTGTAGATAATGCGTCTAAAATTGACCCCAAAAAGCATATTGAAGCAAATTTTACAAACGTAAAAGTCATCAATAGTCCTAAAAATCTTGGATTTGCAGGAGGCAACAATATAGGAATTAGAGCCGCAAAAGGAGAATATCTACTGTTTATCAATAACGATGCAGTATTGCAAAAAGATACGATTGATAATCTTCTCAAAACTTTTGAAACTAGTAAAAATGTAGGCATTGTAAGTCCACTCATTTATTACTTTCCAGAAAACGAAGAAGATGAAAGACGTATTCAATATGCAGGAACAACGCCTGTCAATAATATTACAGGCAGAAATACTACCATTGGATTAGGTGAAATAGATAAAAATCAATATCAAAACATAGAGCCTACCGCATACATACATGGTGCGGCTATGATGATTTCAAGAAAAGCACTTGAAAAGACTGGATTGATGCCAGAATTATTTTTTTTATATTATGAAGAATTAGACTGGAGTGAAATGATTCGACGTGCCAATTTTGAAGTCTATGTAAATCATAAAGCAAAAGTTTTTCATAAAGAATCCTATTCGATTGGGAGCAATAGTCTATTAAAAACACATTATATTACGAGAAATAGGATGCTCTTCATGCGTCGTAATCATTCAACTTTTAATTTTCTTATTTTTTCTGTTTATTATTTAGGATTGGCTATACCAAGACAGATAATACGACACGCCATCAAAGGAGAATGGAAACATATTTCAGCTATTAAAAAAGCTATTTCATGGAATTTCAAAAATTCAGGAAAGGAGAAAATTCAATACTTAAAACCAACGCATTTTTTAGATATCAATAAATGATTAATATGGAAATTTTAGAATACATCTTATTCGTTTTTGCTTCGATACTCAGTTTTTTCTTGGTATTACCCTTTGTTACCGTATTTTTATCTCTCTTTGGAAGAGAAAAATTGAAAAAGAAAAACATAGATAAACAATTTGATTTTGGATGTATTAT
>CAZOHX010000728.1:0-1802 GCA_964579315.1 uncultured Saprospiraceae bacterium | reverse complement strand
AAGTACGATACAACAACCATTTGATGAGGAATGTTTTTCTTTTTCCAATTTTCAAGTAATTGTCTAAAATTTGCTCGTCTCCCACTATATCTTTTATGAATCTCCAGTTTAAATGTAGATAAAACCTGTTTACGTTGCTTTACTAAGGCATTGATATTGAGCTTCAAAATACAGTTTAAATCCTGATTATGTTTGGTGTTTATTGAGTTTATACTTCCATTTTTATAATATATTTGAGCAATATGATTTGTATCCGTAGGAAGAATTGAAATTATTTTATTTCCTTTATTCGTATCACAATGTTCTTCGTGTCCAAAACAACCTTTACAAACTGCAAAAAGATTTGAATAATCTAAATCTCTATTGGGAGATAGTTGTTTGGGATTGCTTTGAGGATACCAATGTTCTACTTTCATAGTTTCAAACTTGATAGATTGTGTACAGTAAGCACATAAGAAAGATTGCTCAGATAAAAGCCTATTTTTCAAATCCCTTTTCCCTTTATCCAAAGAAAAATCGCCAAAAGTGCCACCTTTTGTTCTATATTCAACTAAACTTTTCGGTTCTTTATTTTTGTTAATTAATCTCATCCTTCTCTATCTCAATTATTGTTTCCAATTCTAATATTTTGTAATCATTTGGATCTATCAAAGATTTCAATTCTTGTAACTTCTTTTCAGCTGCCTGAACGTCATTTTCAATCAAATTCTCAATTTCTGATATGATTTTTTTGATTTTTGAAGGTCTAACTTGTCCTCCCATAAAATCTTCAATAATAGAATTCACATCGCGTCCGTATGTATTGTAAATTTCCTTTCCTTGTGTAATTTTAAAATCATCTAAAATAACCAATTGATTACTGTTCAAATGATTAATCACTAAAGGAGAGTGAGTCGTAACAATGAATTGAACTTTCGGAAACGTAGTTGATAAAGCATCTAATACCGTACTCTGCCATTTAGGATGAAGATGTAACTCCAATTCATCAATCAAAATAATCCCTGGTGATTCCAATGGATTTTCAAGCTTTGGATTGGCAATCGACATTCGATAAGCAATATCCAAAACCATTCCTATCATCATCTTTTCTCCAGATGAGAGTTGGGAGAATTCTAATTTTTGATTATTTTTTTCAATAAAAAGAACAAGATTATTTGTTAAAGGATTTACATCAACATGTACATTATTCATTGAAAAATCTCCTATTTTTTCCAAAAAACCATTAATTGCTTTTCTTATTGCTATGACTGTAGGAAGTTGATAATCTAAATCTTTTCTTTTTACTTTTTCATTATTTTCGATGTTGATTTGCTCCATATACCAAGATAGTATAAGATTATAATTTATTCCTGATTCAAAAACGTTCTTATAGACATCCCTCCAATTAAGTATTGTATTTAGAACATTCCCTTGTAACCCAATCTCTAAAAAAATTCTATTGGTTTGATAATATAACAAAATGGGCATTTTCCTTTTAGAATGAAATCCATTCATGAATTGTGTAATCAACTTACTATTTTCATTCGTGGCAAGAAATCTTGAAGTATTTCCTCTAAGTTGTACTTCAACTTCATTTCCATTAAAATCACCGATTATTCTTGCTTCATTTTCACCAACATTCACAAAGCTATTAAACTTATCTTCAAAGGATATCCATGATCCAGGGTCAAATTCTATAATATGACTCAATAATATTTTCACTGCATCCAATACCGAAGTCTTCCCAGCCCCATTCACACCAATAATTGCCATTACTTGATTTTCAAACTCAATCTCCTGAGTCCCATAAAATCCCCTAAAAT
>CAZOHX010000727.1:0-1806 GCA_964579315.1 uncultured Saprospiraceae bacterium | reverse complement strand
TTTTGTATCCAAAGAAATCTGAAAAATTTGATTGGAAAGAATTGGATTTGGGGTACTCAAGTACGCAAGAAATAATATTGAAGATGCTGTGGTCACCAATTTTTCAAAGAAGAGCTATTCTACGAGTGAAAATGGGCTTGCAGGAAGTATTGATTTAGATTATACCTATAATTTTTCCAAAAGTTTGAATGTAAAGTTTAAAACAGGAGTGAAAATGAAAAGATTGAATAAATCTTTTGAAACAGAATTTGCAACTATTCCCGTAGCTTGGGCGGGGCATAGAGCAAAATTTTTGGATAAAGTATTACAAACTTATCCCGATTTAGTTTCCGAAACAGGAGGAAGTTCACTCCCATATTCGGGTTTTATTGATAAGGATTATAGAAAAGTGACTTTTCCCGAAAGTGAGTACTACGTACAAAATGTACCCGATGCAAATTTAGTATCCAATATTACAGATTTGGCAGATGAGTTCTACTTTAGAAATCATCCATTATCTGATAAGGATGATTATCATGGAAATGAAGAATACAAGGCAGGATATCTTATGGGATATTTTAATATAGGAAAGACACTTACCATTATTCCTGGAGTCAGATATGAAAATAATACGACTAATTATACGGCAAATAGAGGAGATGAATCTATATTTGATTGGGACAAAGGTTATGTCTTTGGTGATACAACAATAGTACGAAACAATGCATATTTTCTGCCCATGATACATTTAAAATACAAGCCTGTACCCTGGTTTGATGTACGAATGGCTTATACCAAGACATTGGCACGTCCCAATTTTGATCAAATTATCCCAAAGTGGAATATCAAAATATTTTCAGTAGATTGGAATAATCCATTTTTAACACCATCTGTTTCCCAAAATTTTGATGTTTATTTTTCATTTTTTAAAAACAAATTGGGTTTATTGACTGTTGGTGGTTTTCATAAAGAAATATCAGACTTAATTTTCAATACAGGAAGTTCTGTAATAATTGATCCAAATGATTATGGTTTGGATGAAAGTACTAAGGGTAGAGCAATTACCAGCATAATTAATAATAATCTTCCCGCAAAATTAACGGGTTTAGAATTTGAATGGCAAACTCGCTTTTGGTATCTAAATAATTTCTTGAAGGGAGCTGTTTTGAATCTAAATTATACACATATTGTATCGGATGTTAATTATCCAATCACAAAAGTGATTACAGAAAACACTCAAGAGCCACCATTTGTGAAAACGACTATCGTGAAAACTTCCTACCAAGATAGATTAATATACCAACCTTCGGATATATTTAACGCAACAGTGGGATATGATTACAAAGGTTTTTCTTCTCGACTATCCTTTTTATTTAAAAATGATATTTTTTCAAGAACCAATTTCTTTGAAAAATTTAGAGGGATTTCAGCAGAATATTATCGTTTTGATTTTAATTTGAAGCAGAAGTTACCATGGAAAGGTTTTGAATTTTTAATGAATTTTAGTAATCTTACATCTGCCGTAGAGAGAGATATTAATGTAGGAACGGGTTTTCCTATCAAAAATCAATATTACGGGATGACAATTGATGCTGGAATTCGGTATAGACTATAAAATGAATTTATTAATTTTTTTAAATAATAATACAATGAAAAAATCAATTACTTACTTAAATTTATTATTACTGTTATTGATGCAGTCCATGTTGATAGCACAACCAGATACAGTAATGGTGCCTGCTATTTTCGATGGAGATATAAATGGCGCACTATCAAGATTTATTGAAGCAGATACAACTGCAACTGGGGAGCGAAATAATTTGGATA
>CAZOHX010000726.1:0-1807 GCA_964579315.1 uncultured Saprospiraceae bacterium | reverse complement strand
ATTATCATAATAAATGGTCACTTTCGTTCCTATTAAAGGAGATTTCGCATTTTTTCCGACTAACTTTATACTCAGGAAATTGTTTTTTGAATTATTTCGATAAATAAAAGCTTCCATATCAATATTATTGACCACTAGATCCAAATCTCCATCATTGTCCAAATCTCCATAGGCGGCTCCATTTGAAAAAGATGCTTGATTTAATCCTACCTCTTTAGCAACATTAGAAAAGGTTAGATCATTATTATTTTGATAAAATAAGTTAGGCAATTTCATTTCGGGAATAGCTGCATATAATTGCTTTCTCAATTCCATCGGCACTCTACCATTATGTTCTTTACGAACTTTCATCATTCTTAACTTTGAATCATTATCTCTTGCGTATTTACGAAATCCATTGGCAATAAAATAGTCTTTGTCACCATCATTGTCAAAATCTGCAAACAAGGCAGCCCAACTCCATTCGGAACTAGAAAGTCCACTTAAATTCGCAATATTTGAAAAAGTACCATTTCCATTATTCAATTGAAGAGAATTGTACATAAATTGAAACTGATAGCCCAGCGTATCTACCAAAGTCCAAAAGTTTTTATTGCTCATAGATGCCATGAGTGTTTTCCCTCTAATATGGTCACTTGTTGCCATATCTACAACTCCGATATCTACTAAACCATCATTGTTAATATCGGCTATATCACATCCCATTCCATAAAAAGTAATTTGCTTTGTTTTTTCCTTCAATTTGTCAGTAAAAGTACCATTTCCATTATTGATATACATGAAATCTGGAACAGAATAGTCATTGGCAACATAAATATCCAACCAACCATCTTGATTCAAATCAGAAACTCCAACTCCTAATCCATATCCATAACGAAGCAATCCAGCCTGCTCTGTAATATCTTTGAAAGAACCACCATCATTCCGATATAGCTTACAGGATGCATCTATTAAGTTTTCTTTATTCTCCAAATCTTTAAACACTTTTCCTAAGGGGACCCTTACATACTTTGAATTGTTCAACACAAAACAATCCAAATCACCATCTTTATCGAAATCAAAAAATACAGCTTGCCTTCCAAGATTGTCATCATTCAATCCAAACTTTTGAGCAGACTCAGTAAAGGTCATATCTCCATTATTAATGTACAATAGATTTTGTCTCCCATCGGCAGGCATTCCAATAGGATTGTCTTGGGAAACATAAATATCTAACCAACCATCTCCATTTACATCTGCCATAGAAACCCCCATTGCCCATTTTTTATTTTTATTGATACCTGCTTTCGTAGAAATGTCTTCAAATTGCATATTTCCTTTATTCAAATACAACTTGTTGGGCACTTCATTCCCACTAAAAAATATATCTTGTAGGCCATCATTGTTGATATCTCCGATAGCGACTCCACCACCGTTGAAATAATTTTGCCAAGACAATACATTCTTATACTGCTTCAATGGGTTATCTTCTAATTTATTTTTAAAGGATACACCCGTTGAATTTGATGGTAGTAAGGTAAAAAGATTAGAGCTAGCATTAGAGATAGCATTGCTGTTATTTGATGACTCTTTACTACAAGAAACTATTACAAAGAGTAGTAGTATCCATAAATTTTTATTCCACATATTTTTTTATTCTAAGTCTTTAAATATATTAATTATTTCAACTTAAATATCTGCATAGGACTATCATTATTAGCCACTAAAACATAATTTTTCTTTCCAGAAATCATTTTTATATCCTTCACATCTCTATTGGCAAAAAAGCCAGATTTCTTGACATTAACAGGGGTAAAATCGCCTTTCC
>CAZOHX010000725.1:0-1808 GCA_964579315.1 uncultured Saprospiraceae bacterium | reverse complement strand
CTTGAGCAAAATCATTATTTAAGGTACACAAGGAAGCATTTAATCTTGAAATCGAGAAATACCCTGTTCCTGTATCTGTTCCTACTATATGAATAGTCAAGGGCACATAAATTTTCTCTTCAGCATTATTTCTAAATGCAGAAGGATTTGCTTGGTATTGTTTGAGCCAATCAGATCTTTTAGAAATAGTTCCACAAGGCTTTTTCTCCAAAGATTGAGCATTTCCAAAAAGGCATAAGACAGAAAGAACAATTGTAATAAAGATTTTCATTTTGTGCTATTTTATTATGATTTTTTCAACAAATGCTGTCTGTTCCGTTTGAATAGAAATAATATGCATCCCACTTGAAAAATCAGTGGTAGGAATTACAATTTCATTTGTCGAAACATTGTCATATTGTTGACCAAATAAATATTTGCCTGTAATATCTACTATTTGTATGAAAAAATGGGTATTTTTTTGAAAATTTGTTTTAATTCTAATAGGTTGATGATTAGAAATTAGATTTGGATAGACAGAAATATCCGAAGTATTTGCAATATCTTCATTAGCAACCACTAAATCCGTTGTAAATTGCTTAGGGCTAGAATATTCATTACAAAAAGAAAATTTGCTCCAAGGATAAATTTTCCAATAATACCTTTTATTCTTTTTTAATTTAGGAATTACAATAGATGTCCCATCTGTACTACCTTTAAAATCTAAATTGCTAAAACTCTTAAATCGACTTACAACAACAATATAGTGTTCTGCATTCTCAAGAGGTTCCCATTCCAAAAGAATATCCGTCGGAAAAGTACTACTACTATCTATGGGACTTGAAATGACTAACGGATTTGAAATCACATCTAAACCAAATTCATTTTCAGTATAATATTTTTTCTGATCAATGGCGTTGGCTCTCATTGCAGTTATTTGTTCTGGTGAAAATCGTGCGGAACATTCATCATTAGCATATGACATAAAAAAACTTCCATCCGCATTAAATGATTCATTATTGGGATCTAATATCTGAAAACTTTTTCCATCTTCATCACAATTCCATCTAAAATACAAATAATCAGGTGGTGTATCGCAAAATCCATCTGCAGAATCATGACAATTACTACCATCTACTTTTTCTACTAAGATTGCATTACCATGAACAAAAACCGTATCTGGAGCAGGTTCTCTGAAATTAGGTTTGGGTAAATCTGGAGCTATTCCCCCTTCCCAACCATAGAAAGTATGGGGTAAAGATAGAAAATGTCCCAATTCATGTGCCCATGTATGATCAGTGGGCTTGATACAGTCAATCCCCAATGCAATCCCACTTCCATAAGAACTATATCCACAATTTCCAGCAGGATTTTTCACAATATAACAATTGATGGTTTCTTCAATATTACTTTGACTCATCATTTCGCTTCCTGCTGCCCAGTCGTGGTCATTCCAACTTGAATTATTGATATAGTCAATATCTCCTTCTATAAAAAATTGAATATTCGCATCTGTAAAATCATTATTTAAGGTACAAAGAGCTTTCATCAAACTTTTAAATGGGAAATATCCCCCACCACTATCCGTACCTACGATATGAATGGATAAAGGAAGATAAAGCGTCTCTTCATTTCTAGATTGAACAGCGGATGGATTATTTTGATAACGAATCAACCATGGAGATTTTTCGGTAGTGCCACAAAAATCAGAGTGTTGACCATAACTAATGATAGCTTGACTAAAAAGTATAAGTATAAGATATATCTTGTTCATAATTTAATTTTTCACAGTAACTTAAAATGCAATAGTTAAAGATAAAAATAATGCT
>CAZOHX010000724.1:0-1812 GCA_964579315.1 uncultured Saprospiraceae bacterium | reverse complement strand
CCCAATTCAATATTTTGGCAGCACGTTGTGTATTATGCACTAACTTATAATAAAGCTCTTCATTTTCTAATAAAAGATTAATATTTTCAACTAGCGTATCTTGATGTAAATCCGAAATTAATAAACCAATACCATATTGATCATTAATATGTTTGTATTCTGGAAAATTCATGTGGATGGCAGGAATATTTGCTTGAATATAATCAAAAGTCTTATTGGCAAGCGAATAATAATTGTTTAGTCCTAAATTTTCCAATAAATTGATACCAATATAAGCTTGTCGAGTGATAGATGCTAATTCCTTGGGATGTAATTTTCCAAGAAACTTAACTTTATGTTCTAAGGATAATTCTTTGACTAATTCTTTTAAATCATCCGAAACATCTCCATCCCCTGCCAACCAAAATACGGCATCGATATGTTGCATGGCATGTATCATTTCAGGCAGTCCCCTACCCAAATTTAACCAACCTTGGTACAAAATAATTTTTTCATCTCCTTTATTTGGAAAATCATTTTTAATAAAATTAGAAAAAGGTACATTTCTAATTACTTCAAAATCCCTTTGATAAATATCTTTAAAAATATCCGCTAAACTTTGACAAACCGTATAATTATGCTCTATTTTTGGAATACAGTAATCTGCTAAAATTTTCCAAATAGCTCGTGTTTTTGGTCTTGCTACTAATTCTGGCAACTCTATAAAATATTCATGAGCATCATAAACAAGGGGTTTTCTACGAATGGTTTTCACCAAATAATTGGGTAGTAAAGAATCTAAATCAATGGCGTTTAAAATATCCACCTTTTGAAACAGAAGCCAAAAGAAAAGCCTTAAATTGTATTCAATATATCTCATTTTTCCATTTTGAAACCAAAGATGGATTCTCTTTTGTCTGTATTTTTTTTCAAGTAAGGGCGTTTGTTTACCACGCACCCACCCTACCAATGTCACATCATAACCAGCCTCCACCAAAGATGTACAAATGCGTATCATTCTTTGGTCAAAATTTAAATCATTGGTAACTGTGCATATTATTCTCCTCATATTAATCCTTTTCCCAGTAAACTATATTTTCCTTTTTGCTAATTATTTGTTGGTCAAATAATATGGTCATCGTTTGAATTACTTTATCTTTATGTTTCGGAGAAAATGAATCTAAAACAGCTTGCATATCTAGTTTTTCTTTCAAAACTAAAGATTTTATTTTCTCTGAATATCGCTTTATTTCATCATCCGATAGATTTTGCCCTGTTCGCCCCAAACATACATCACATTTCCCACACTTCTCCCCTTTTTCACCAAAATAATCCAATAATTGCACACTTCGACATACAATATCTTCTGCATATTGGATCACTTTTTGAATACGCTCTTGATGTCTATTTTTTCTAAAATTAAATAGATCACGTTCTATAACCAAAGTTTGACTATCTACTCGCTCTTTCACAAAAACAATTTGAGCATTGTCCTTTCTAGGACGATATTTAACAATTCCATTTGCTTCTAATTTTTTAAGTGCTTCATCTAGATTTGTAACTGGAATTTTTAAATATTTTGCATATTTATGAATATCAAAAGACACATAATTGGTTAAAACACCTTGTAATGTTCTCAAAAATACTTTCAAAACAGCCTCGTGCTCCCGATTTTTAATTTGGTAATCATAAATAGCTTCTCTATCCAATAAAACACGCAAACTCGCAGGGACAAAAATAGAATCCGATACTAAAATCCAACCCGCTTCATCTAAAATTTTTAAAGCATGGTAAGTTGGTAAGGCTTTCAGATGAAAAGTTTTTATAAAATGA
>CAZOHX010000723.1:0-1814 GCA_964579315.1 uncultured Saprospiraceae bacterium | reverse complement strand
AAATATATAAAAATAACTGAAAATCAATTCAGTATATATCTCAAAACAGCAAAAACAGATACAATAAAGCGTCCTTATACAAATATACGATTTATGCTTGGTATCGACAACTATTCAACGCTCTTTTTCTTAGTTGTTTATATATGTCAATGAACTTGATATGTTCTTCCTTGGGTTGGATGATTACTATCGACGACTTACAATATCGTATCCAACGGGTTCTTATCCTTACCTATCACCTGTTTGTATAGCCAATTTTCATCTCGTGTTGTGAATATAATTAGACTATCCACTTCTTCATTCATAATCTTTTTGGCTTCAAAAATCAATTCTTGGAGCTTAATCTGTGTGATATTCCCTTCAAAAACAGAATTCTGAATCCAATTTAAGTATTTTCTGCATAATTTCAACATTTTTCCTGTTTTTTCTGATGCTACGTCATAAACCAATATACAATACATAACTTTTTGTTTTCATTTCAAAATGCTACCACCATATTTTAAATGAATCATACTCGGATTCCATTTGCAATATATATTTTGTGATTTTATATACTTCCAATCTTACCAATCGCTTGTAACTTACTTTTTTATTCAATTTTCGATGTAAAATCGTCTCCCTTAATCGTTCTTCAAAGGATTGGATAAACTTTTTCCGTCCACTATCTTTTAAATAACAACCATTAAATCTGCTTTCAAAATCTGATTTGGAAATGATTCTTTTATTGATTAATTTAAAAATTACTCGATCCACCAATATGGGTTTAAATATCTCCGCCAAATCCAGTGCAAGGGAATATCTTCTCGTCCCTGGCTCATGTAAAAAACTAATGGTGGGATTCAATTGTGTATGATAAATTTGATCCAAACAAAGGGTGTAACTCATCATATTTCCAAACGAAATCAATGCATTTATCTCATTGGATGGGGGTTGTTTGACTCTATTGCCCATTTCCCAACCTTGTAGGATAATCTCAAATGCTTTGTAGTAATTTTTTCGACAATTACCTTCTAAACCCATGACTTCTTGCACTGTCTGAGCCGTAGAAAGCGAAGCACGATATTTTTCAATAACGGAAATTATGGGATTCAAATCCTTGCCACGACGTTGATAATATTTTAGGTTTTGCAACATATTGTAACTGGCTCCAAAAATAAGATTTCTCGCAATATGCAATCTCCTTTTAGATTTCAAATAGGTAGCGGTTTGCTCCACTTGCATTTTTCCTGCCAATAAATACTCCTTGGGTTGAAATGATCCTGTGTAGTGTTCATAATAATCAAAAAAATGGACGGGAATTTGTCGTTTTCCTAGGAAATTAAACAATGCACTATTGGCATCTATACTCCCAAATATGTACAATGCTTCAATACCTTCAATGGGTATGTACTTGGGCTTAGATGCATTACCAGCATCATCCATAGGTACAAATTTGAAAGTGTTGTCTTTCCTAGAAATACGTCCTGGATTGAATAAATAATAAGTTTTTTTCATGGGGGTTTAGGTATAACAAAATTCATAATAAGCACACTTTTTACAAAAGGATTTATTGATGGTCTGTGGTGCTTTTTCCTGATTTACAATTTCTTCTACGGCTTGTTCCCATTTGGGTATTTCCTTTCGATCTTCATCAATCAACCATACTTCTTCTGTTGCTCGTAATTTAGGATATTCCAAAATACCATGACTGACTTCTATCTGATTTCGCTCCAATACATAGATGTAAAATTTCAATTGTGCTATATGTGCTTTTTCCTTTTTATTGGACTTTTTGATTTCTCGAATGACTTTTAGTTTGGGATCAAAACGGTCTA
>CAZOHX010000722.1:0-1821 GCA_964579315.1 uncultured Saprospiraceae bacterium | reverse complement strand
TAAAACATGTTTAAACCCATCATTAATATCCGCTTCTACAAAATCAATTTTATATTGAAGACACTTCATTTTTAAATCATTCTGAAATTTTTTGACTTGCTCCACATAAGCGTCTTTGACTTGGTGCGGTTGCAATCGTATTTTTTCACCCGTTTCAATATCAACGAATACATGTGGGCGATTTTCAAATTCAAAATCGATTTCTTTAGATTTATCCACAACATGAAAGAGAATCACCTCATGTTTATTGTATTTTAAATGCTGTAATGCAGCGAAAAGGCGATCAGTATCTTCATTTTGCTCAAACATATCACTGAAAACAGCGACCAAAGATCTTTTATGGATGCTATCCGCTACTTGATGCAAAGCATCTGCGGCTGCGGTAGTTTTATTATGTTCAGGATTATCAATCAATCTTTGTAGATAAGTCAACAACAAATGATAATGAGTAGTACTAGATTTACAATGTGTATGTACATGAACATCCTTATCAAAAAGCGAAATTCCAAATGCATCCCGTTGTTTTTTCAATAAATTCATCAAGGCTGCTGCTGCAAGTGTTGAAAATTGCAATTTATTGAACCCGTTAGATTTTTTATTATCAGGAAAATACATGGATGAAGAAGTATCAATCACGATTTGACAACGGAGATTAGTTTCTTCTTCAAAGCGTTTGGTGTACATTTTATCTGTTCGAGCAAAGACTTTCCAATCAATATTTTTTGTGGGCTCTCCTTGATTATAAATTCGATGTTCCGCAAATTCAACAGAAAATCCATGAAAAGGACTCTTGTGTAAACCAATGATAAACCCTTCTACCACTTGATTTGCCAATAAATCTAAATTTCCTAAATCTCTAACTTCAAAATTGTCTAATAATTTCATGAATCTTTGAGTAAATAAGTGAATGAGTGATGTTCATATGCTTAAACGCAAATAAAATAATCCTGTTGCATATCAAAAAAAATCCCTTATTTAGCGGTACTAGATAAGGGATTGATCTATTGATTAATTCTAATCTTTATAAATAACTTTCAATTTTATCTACTAGATTTTTCTTAGTAGTAACGCCTACATGTTTGTCAACCACTTCACCATTTTTGAAAATAAGCATAGTTGGAATTGATCGAATACCATATTTAGTTGCAACTTCTGCATTATGATCTACATTTAGTTTACCAATGGTTACTTTACCATCATATTCAGTTGACAACTCTTCAATGATAGGAGCAATCATTCTACAAGGTCCACACCATTCTGCCCAAAAATCAATCACCGCTACTCCTTCATTTTTTAATACTGATTCTTCAAAGTTTGAATCTGTGAATTCAAATGCCATAATTTTTAATTTTAATTTTGTTTATTATTCAATCTACTATTCTTAACATAAGTGTAGAACGATAGGTTGCAAATATATACTAATTTTATTTTTTTGCAAGTTTTTTTTAAAAATAAATCTCATTTTTAAAGGTCAACTCATCCAGTCTCGACTTTGGAGAGACGACTTATCTTATCATCAATTTATCAAATATTTGAGTATTTTAATAAGTTTGACTTTGTGCTCTTTGTGCCCTTTGTGGTAAAAAAGATTATAAGATAAGTCAGTCGCAACTTCTCCTGCTCCTTAGATGAAGGATGAGTTGAAGTTGGAAAGGACATTATTTTTAAAAATAAATCTCATTTTCAAACGTCAACTCATCCAGTCTCGACTTTGGAGAGCTAACTTATCCTATCATCAATTTATCAAATATTTGAGTATTTTAATAAGTATGCCTTTGTGTTCTTTGTGTTCTTTGTGGTGAAAAATTATAAGATAAGAAA
>CAZOHX010000721.1:0-1830 GCA_964579315.1 uncultured Saprospiraceae bacterium | reverse complement strand
AAACTTTTGCTAACTAGCAATAAGACGGAAGTTGGGCTATCGCCCAACCTCCGCTTATCGCGTCGGTCGTTATCAACAAAAAAACAATCCAACTATTCATAAAAACAATACAATAGAATTTGTCTTACAAAATAGGGAATCTTGGCTTTGAAAAAGGAATTTGTAAAAAAAGGAGATTTGGTATTGAAACGCATATTTATCAAAGAATCTAAACAAAAAAAAGGGCTATTCCCTTCAAAATAGCCCTAAATGTGTTCGTTCTGTGTTAATTCGTTTTATTCAAATTAAGTCTTTTACGATTTTTTAAACAGACCCCCAATTAAGGAACCAACACCTCCTCCTAAAAGAGCCGTTACTGCTCCCATGATATTGGTAGATGTGTCGCCCGTTCCACTTGCAAATACACCAAGTGTTGATAGGATGGCGGGAAGTGCATTTCCGCCTACTGCTCCTGCAATGACGTTACCCAATGTGCCTAAGCCATTTTTTTTGACCATGTTTCCTAGAAAACCACCTCCACCGCCTAGGACGGATGTGATTAAAATTGACATAATATCCATATTTGTTCGTTTTGTTAAAAAAATAATTTTCACCAAATTAGTGAAAATTTTACAAATAAAAGAATAAATAATGAAATAAATCGTTAAAATAGGCGTTGGTAAAATTAAATTTCGCTAAATAGGTACACCTTAAAATATTAAACACTATCTCTTTTTAATAAAAAGTAAGTTTCATATTGAGATCTAATTGTTAAGTCTGAAGTATCTTGCCTGTATGTATTTTCATCAAATTCATCAATAATCCTTGCTTTTGAATTGTCACTTAATTGAAGATTAAGAAAAGACATGATTTGAGATTTGAGTTTTATATCATAAATAGGAAATGCTACTTCAATTCTTGTATTTAGATTTCGATACATCCAATCGGCAGATGAGAAATAAATATGGTCTTTTCCATTGGCATGAAAATAAAAAACGCGTGCATGTTCTAAAAATCGATCGACAATACTGATGATTTGAATATTTTCGCTATATCCTTTTATCCCTGGAACAATACAGCATATTCCTCTTACGATTAAGTCAATTTTAACACCCGCCTGACTAGCTTCATAAAGTTTGGCAATCATTTCTTTTTCTTCAATGCTATTTAGTTTTAAAATGATTTTAGCGGGTTTTCCTGCTTTCGCAAGTTTGATTTCTTCGTCAATCAATTTGGTGAGTGTTGTTTTGAGATTGAATTGTCCCACCAAAAGATGTTGAAAATTGGTTTGAGGAAGTTTTACGGTTTCAAGGAAAGAAAACACCCTTGCTACTTCGTTGGTTAATCTTGTATCTACTGTAAATAATCCACAATCGCTATAAATTTTAGCAGTATCTTCATGAAAATTTCCTGTACTTAGATAGGCATATAATTTGGGACCATCATCGTTCACCCTACGAATCAAGGCTATTTTGCTATGTACTTTTAGACCTGGAAAACTATAATTTACACTTACACCTGCACTTTCTAATTTTTCGCCCCAATTTAGGTTAGCTTCTTCATCAAATCGAGCTTTTACTTCTACAAATGCCGATACTTGTTTCCCATTTTTCACAGCTTTCATCAATGCATCCATGATTCGGGATACTTTGGCTACTCGATATTGCACAATTTTGATATGAGTGACTTTGGGATCATTGGCGGCTTCTTCAAAAAATCGAACAACAGATTCATAGGAATGATAGGGCACATGGATTAGATGGTCTTTTTCATTTATTGCTGCAAAAAAATCTGGGGCAGCTTCCAAGGGCTTGTAGGGGATAGGGGGCATTTTGACATTCTCCAACATAT
>CAZOHX010000720.1:0-1833 GCA_964579315.1 uncultured Saprospiraceae bacterium | reverse complement strand
GCTAAACTGAAAAATAGTGCTTTTAAAGTCGCCACTAACCATACAGTTGACGTTGAACAAGCCCTGTCGAAATCTTCCACACATAATCTACTAAAAATCAACAACTTACAATCTTTTATTCAAACTTCACAGCTCACTAAATAAAATAAAAATGAGCTAAGAAAAAGATCTAAAAGAACAATCATCCATCCACACAAAATAAATAACACTTATAGACTTGATTCTCTCACTTTTTTCATGATTTACTGCCGAAAATAAATTTCAAAGAAGGAGCGTTTCCACATGCTGTAGCATACTCATATTATCCCAATCAACAACAACAATAAATCAAAAATCGAAACCAAAACCACCTCAAAAACGTTCTCCATACATGAACAGATTAGAACTATACAAAACCCTGGAAGAAAAGCGAAATTCAAAAATAATCGTGTATGCCACAAGTGATCGACGTGGTTTGGAAACACAGATTTCTCCTGATATTTTATCCCCATTTGCCAATCACCTTGATGCTATGGGCGAAACTCGAAAAATTTCATTATTACTATATACACGGGGTGGAAATACTTTGACGGCTTGGAGTCTGGTCAATTTGATTAGAAATTATTGTGAAGATTTTGAGATAATTATCCCTTTTCATTGCCATAGTGCTGGTACGCTGATTTCACTAGGTGCCAATAGGATTTTAATGACCAAACAGGCTACTTTGGGGCCTATTGATCCGAGTGTGAATGGTCCTTTAAATCCACAAATCCCGAATAATCCAAATGCCAGAGTGCCAGTAAGTGTTGAGTTTGTAGATTCTTATCTAAATTTGGCCAAAAAGGAACTCAATATTTCTGATGATGCTACTTTGGGCAGAATTTTAACTCATTTGGCAGATAAAATTCATCCTTTGACGATTGGACAGGTGTATCGTTCCAAGGAACAAATCAAAATGTTGGCGAAAAAGTTAATTAAAAATCAAGGATTAACACCAGAAAGAGAAGATAAAATCGTCCAATTCCTAAGTTCGGATTCTGGAAGTCATGATTATACCATTCATCGCAATGAAGCCATCGAATTGGGTCTTAATATTGATTTGCCTACTGCGGATGAATATCCTTTAATCAAGGGAATTTACCAAACCATTGAAAGTGATTTGAAATTGAGACATCCGTTTGACCCTAAGTTGATTATTGGCAATAATAATAATGTCCAATATACGACTAATCGTGCCATAATTGAGAGTGTTTCGGGGGGAAGAGATGTTTTTATTAGTGAGGGCATGTTGGTCAAACAAGTAATGAAGCAAAATACTCCGCAAGGACCTATTCAGAAAAATATGATTCAAGATAATAGACTTTTTGAAGGATGGCGGCATTTTTAAAGATTAGTATTTTATTGTTTTGTAGTAGCTTGAGTTTCGGGCAAATTCAGGGGGATATCCAATGGTATATTGGAGATAAAATGGATCATTTCCCAAGTGATACTGCCTATTTTCAAGTGCCAAATACATCAGATTTTGAGATATGGACGGATGCCATGGATTATATTTTTCAAGACAAATTGGATGATGCAAACAACCAGTTATTATCTTTGAATTATCATGTCATTGAGTTTCAAGATACTATTTCAGAAAAGAAATATTTGGTTATTGAAGAATTATCGCCCAATAAAAAATATTGGGGTACATATATTTTGAATTTACAGTCCTGTCGCAAATTGGTCATTCAATGTCCACATCCCATTCATGATTCAAAAACAGGCGCACAAGGTATTTTTTGTTTTCAAAAACTAAATAATTTTGCCTATTTTGTAAGCGGTATTCATCGCTGTTATGGGAGCGATTATTCA
>CAZOHX010000719.1:0-1836 GCA_964579315.1 uncultured Saprospiraceae bacterium | reverse complement strand
CGCCTCTTCGCAAAGTTGCTTTCTTCCATTCCGAAATATTGACATCATAACTAATTCCAATATCTACTTTCCTAAATTCAATCACACTAGAAAAAATAACTGCATCCGTTAATATTTCACTTGCCAATTTATTTGACAACCTTACAGATGCTCCCAATCTTAAACCAAATTCATCTACATCTGCTGAATTCATCCTAATTGCTGCTCCAATAACACTAGACATTGATGTTCCTTGTTTCATCCAAACAATGGTTGGAATTACCGATAAATTCCTTGACAATGGAATTTGTCCCCCAGCATGTGCCGTAAACCGACGATCAATCTTAAAATCAGTTGTTCCAAGGGTAGCAATGGGTTCATTAAATTTCTGAACAGCACCTCCTACATAAAAACTAAAATCATCATCAAGAATAGAATACCACAATATTCCCGCATTCATATGGTAAAATAAATCACTAGTTGAATTAATATTTTCTCCACTAGGTCTTCTTTCATCCACTGTCTCTGTTTCTGGATTAAACTGCTTTGAAAACCATATATTTTTTGAATCAACGGCTAGCTGTCCTGTTCCAAATTGAGTACCCGCAACCAAATAATGCTTATCTCTTCGATATCTTCCACCTCCCATTTGCTTTAAATAACTCCCTCCAAGATTGAACTGAGTTTGTCCAAATCCAGCACGACCTCCTTCATTTTTGACTACATCCACTCCTAAGGCCCAAAAATCATTGCGACCAACATAAAATTTCTTATCTAAAGATACTCCAAAAGTCTTAAAGGAATTGGAACCCAAAACACTTGACCATTGATTTCTATAAACCACTGAAAATCTTCCATCCCCGTTAAATACTCCTGACATGGCAGGATTCAAATGCAAAGGTGCAAAATTAAATTGCGAAAAAAGTGGATCATAGGCTTGGCTATTTATATTGCCAACAAACATAAATGTCAGTAATCCAATGATTACTGTTTTTAATTTTCTCATAGTAGTAATTTTTTAATAGGGACTCAACCTATCATGTGTGTAAGTCTATTTTGTGTATGTGTGTGTGTTAATAATTTGCAATTCGTTCCCCCTCCAAGTCATTGCAACAATTTTGCCAAATGATTATAAATCAATCTCTTGACGATTTTTTTATAATATTTCCAGCTACTTAATTTTTACTGTATAATTTTTTATTTTATTAAATTTGTTTCTCCTGTAAATTGGTCTTTATATCCATCGGCGTACTCAATCTCGATTCTCCACAAATAAACACCTGGCAGCATTTCTTTACCTCTAAATTTACCATCCCAACCACGGTCTTCATCATTTAACTGAAAATCCCGATCTTCATAAACCATTTCACCCCATTGATCAAATACTTGAAATAGAATCACATTTTTGACAAAACGAGATTTTCCATGTACAATCAACCGCTCATTATTACCATCTCCGTTGGGTGAAAACCCACTAGGTATATCAATATCTCTATAATTCAATACATTGATTTTTATTTTATCTTCTGCTTCACAACCGTTCTCATCAATGGCATATACATCATAATACTGTGATGATTTGGGAGAAGCCTTTGGATTTTGACAATCATAACAACTCAATGTTTGTTCATCAGAATTTTCTGTCCATTCAAACTCTGGTGTCCCCACCGCATTCTCTGTAAGTACTTTCAACTCCTTCTCATCTCCAAAATATAATTCGATATCCTTTCCTGCATCAATTGAAAAAATAGGTGCATGGTCTATAACCACTAAGGTATCCCAAGCACAATCTAAACTATCCATCACATGTACTTTATAGGTACCGGCCGCTAAATCATCATAGACCTCTGAACCAGA
>CAZOHX010000718.1:0-1837 GCA_964579315.1 uncultured Saprospiraceae bacterium | reverse complement strand
GAAATACTCCTGAAGAATTTCAAAACATAATTTTAGGCTGCCGAAAACACCATCGGGACAGTCAAAATATGTTGTACAGACTGTATTACAGCTACGGAATGAGTGTTGGTATTCGATATGTAAATTCAGAATCAGAAGCCATCACCATTTTGAATGATGCCTTTTTGAAAGTTTTTAAATTTATAAAAAAATACGATTCAGAGCAACCATTTAAGCCATGGTTTCGAAGAATTTTAGTCAATACGGCACTTACACACATTAAAAAACAAAAAAAGTTTAAATTAGAAGTTCAGATGGAAGATGCACGAAATATTTCAACCAATGAAGATGTTTTTAGTAAAATTGGATATCAAGAATTAATGTCACTCGTACAATCGCTGTCATTAGCGTATCGTACCGTGTTTAATTTATATGTAATTGACGGATTCAAACATCATGAAATTGCCGAAAAATTGGGCATAACGGTTTCTACATCGAAATCCAATTTATCGAGAGCAAGGGTGAAATTACAAGAATTAGTTATCGCAAAAATAAAGTAATTATGGCGGATTGGTCACCAAAAGATTTGGATAAATTGTTTCAGGACGGGTCAGAGCAACATGACTTTCCTTACAATCCTGATGCCTGGAATCAAATGGAAGTCTTGCTTGAAAAAGACAAGAAACGTCGCTTTTTTTGGTGGATACTCGGTGCTACGGGAATATTTTTATTACTTTTCATTGGGTGGGGACAATTCCATAATCAGGCTTCTTCTATTTCTGAAAATTCAAAAACAATCATTGCAACCAAGGAAACAAAGCATGATGACAAAAATATAAATAAGACAATAAAAACGGATTCTACTTGGAATATTACTAAATCTACTCATTCCAATACCAAAAATCAATGGGAGCATCACGGTAGAGGACGAATTACGATGCCAGAACAGGATGTTATATATTTTCCAGCCATTACAACAACAAATAGCATCAAATCATCAAAGAAAAGTGCACCAATAAATATCATTCAAAAAGATATTGCTCAACCCATTTCTACCCAATCCATTAAGACTAAATCCGAGATGGTAAACCCAATTCAAAAGATAGATGCTATCGTTATCAATACAATTGCAGGATTATCCATACAAAAATTGGACATTGCAACAAAAGAGATTAACCCCATAATCAAAGCATTGCCCAAAAAGAAAAACAACCATTTCCATTTTGGAATTGTACTTGGTGCAGACGGTGCTGCCGTCCATGCCACTGATTTTTCCAAAATCAATTGGAAATTCGGTATTCAATCCGAATATCGTTTAGGAAAAAAGTACAGTATCGGATTAGGATTGACTTACACCCAGAAAAAATATCAAGCCAACAAGGGCGACTACACTCCCCCACTCGGTTTCTGGACACGAAAAATCGCTCCTGAATACACCCAAGCGGAATGCAATATCTTGGAAATCCCAATGACGTTCCATTATTTCCATAGTGGCTATATGAATTCGGGATTCTACACCAATATTGGGGCAACATCCTACTTCATGATGAAAGAACGTTATAATTATTTCTACGACTTGCCTGATGCGGATCTTAGGCGTCAGTGGGGTACGGAAAATGAAAATTTCCACCTATTTTCTATGGCTCAAATTGGCTTTGGGTATCAATTGGTGAATGGGCATGGACATAGTCTTCGGCTTGGCTCTTTTGGACAGATTCCTTTGCGGGGGATTGGACATGGTGGGGTTAGGGTTTTTAGTTTTGGGGTTTTGGTTGGGTTTGGGTTTTAGTGATACACAAATTGTTTGTGTGATCCCCTGTTTTTTAACTTAATCTATACTAACTTTCACAATTACTTG
>CAZOHX010000717.1:0-1837 GCA_964579315.1 uncultured Saprospiraceae bacterium | reverse complement strand
TTAAGGCAAAGAGATAATGAACTGTCTATCAACTGGGGTACAATTTGTACCCCCCCCTGGTGAGCACAAAAGGAGGAAGACAAAAAATAAATTAAAATATACGAAAGAGGCACCCGTAAGAATGCATAAGTTTACAATGGAACATTTGGGTTTATGAAAATCAAAAGGTAATTGTAATTTTAATAATATGACAAAACAACAAATTATAAAAGAAATTAAAAAGGCTTTACAAGTTAATTCGGAAACAGACCTGGTTGAATTTAAAGATGCACGTGGAGGTTTTTCAAAAAAATCAGTTAGGAAAACCCTATCAGCTTTTGGTAATACCGATGGAGGGATTATTGTTTTTGGTGTTCAAGAGAAAAAAGATAAGGTTCTTGAAGTCGTAGGCGGTGTAGATTTATCAAAAATACAAGAAGATATGACAAGTTTATCTTCTAATGAAATGAGTGAGGTGTTACGACTAAAGTATTATATTTTAGACTTTAATGAAAAAAGTATATTGGCAGTGTATATACCTGAATGTGAAAATAGATCTAAGCCATATTATTTTAAGGATATTGGAATGCCAAAAGGTGCTTATGTGCGAGATGGTAATACAGACAGACAAATGACCAATGAAGAGATGAAAAGTTATGTGCGGAATGCACAAGTTGATAATTTTGATAGTAGTTGTGCAAACGATTTGATAAAAGATGATTTGTCATTAGATAGAGTGGAAAAGTTTTTGCAAAAAAGTGCCAAAAAAACAGGACGAAAATTTAATGTTGTAGATAATGCGGTGTTAAAAAACATTGGAGTTATTAAAAACTGTAATGGAACATTGCGACCAACGATTGCTGGATACTTAATATTCGCAGAAGGTAATCCACAAAACATACTTCAGTTCGAGAGATATAAAATTAGATGTGTGCGATACAAAGGGTCTGGTGTGGCAAGTGATATTATAGATAAAGCAGATGTTGTGGGAACTTTAGACGAACAAATTGATGCAATGGAAGCTTTTGTTTTGAGAAATATTAAAAATAGTGCTAAAATTGTTGGTACAAAAAGAGTTGAGCGATACGAGTATCCACAAGAAGCAATCCGTGAAATTGTGGCTAATGCTGTAATTCATAGAGACTATAGGATTACAGAAACATATACGCAGGTAAATGTTTTTGAAGACAGAATAGAAGTTTTTAACCCTGGTAATTTACCACCTGGAGTTACAGTGGAAAACATTAAAGATGCTCAAGAGAGTAGAAATAGAATAATTGCTGCTAGACTTAATGAGATGGATTATTTAGAAGAGTATGGACGAGGTATAGATATAGTTTTTACTAAAATGTCTGAATGGAATTTATTGCCTCCAATATTTAAAAATACTTCAAATAGTTTTAAGGTGATATTGCCAGGAGAAAAATTAAGTCAATTGAACGAAAGGCAATTGAAAATTTGGGAGTATTTAATGGGTAATCAAAAAATGACTAGAAAAGAGATTGAGCAAATTTTAGTTGATATCCCACAGCAAACAATTAGTCATGATTTGAAGTTAATGAAACACATCGGGCTTATTGGTCAGAAGGGGAAATCGGTTAATACCTATTATGAGGCTACTTTTTAGAAGCAATTAGAAGCAATTATAAGAGTAGGGTATAGATAGCTTAAAATAAGGATTTTTAGAGTTATAAAGAATAATTCATGATTAGAAGCAATTAGAAGCAATTACAAGAGATCGTAAACTTTATGAAAATAAAATTTATTAAAAATTTAGAACATCAAAATAGGGCTATAAAATCGATAGTGGATATTTTTGATACGGGTAAAAATATTTTTTCAGGAGAGCATAGCTTTA
>CAZOHX010000716.1:0-1839 GCA_964579315.1 uncultured Saprospiraceae bacterium | reverse complement strand
GATGAATAATATCAACTTCAGCATTAGCATTTGCATTTTCTCGTGTCCAAAAATGGGGCTTATAATGTATATTTGTAGATTGGGCTATCATTTCTTGAAATATAATGTGATTGATGATAAACCCTTTATAAAAGCTATTAAAATCTTTTACGGAATACATTTCCGCTTGGATATTACTTGCGTAATTTAATAAACCAGTATCAAGAAATTGTAATTTTGGTTTTCTTCTTAAATGTGGAAGCGCTGGATGCGGTACTGCAGTTACAGGTTTTATTATTCTAATCAATCTTGTTTTATCAAGCAATTGAAGTGCTTCAGATACTTCCCTAGATTTGTAATTAAGTAGATGTACTTTTTTAAGAGTTTGTTTCTAAGGTTGACAAAATAAATGGGAATAGTGAATTGAAATTTCCCCTTCCTGAAAAGATAACCAGTAAATCTCAATTGATTTTATTGGATAGTACTTTAATTCTCATCAATAAAGGGATTGCGGATATGAACAGACAAGTGTATTTTAGTGTTTAATATTTTAACTTTCAGGTTATACAGTAAAATTGTATCTTCCACTATTTGTCACGCACTCTTTTAATATATTTAATCCCTATACAACCATTTCGTCATAAATTACACCTTTATAATACAATGAAACAATTTTTATTCATACTAATCCAATTTTTGTCAATTACCATGGTCTTTTCACAGGACCATGGTATTTTTTCACAAGACGTACAAGCCAATGGAGAAAAGTACATCCAATTGGAGAAATACGGCTCTGCGAAAGTAAAGAAATACCGAATTGGTACTGAGTTTACATTTTTTACAAACAAAGAGTGGAGAACAGAATATATCGAAAATATCATATCCAAAGACAGTATCATCGTTTTCACCAATGGTTATGTTAAACTCAACGACATTGAAAAAATATCCATTCATAGTTGGCGACAAAACACTTTAAAAATACTCAGAAAATCTCTTTATGTATTTGGTGGCTCATGGGCATTTTACTCCCTATTTGATCCAGAAAACTATAAAGGAAATTTCATTTTTGCTGGATCGAATATAGCGGCAGGATATATAGTCGGAAAATTCGCACGACCCAAAATCATACATTTAGGAAAACGGAGAAGATTGAGATTAATGGAAATAAATTTAATTCAAAAAAAGTAATATTCTACAAAAGAGATAGAAGAGCCAAACGATAACTATCCATGCCAAATCCGACAATTACACCTTTACAAAATGCCGAAAAATAAGAATGATGTCGATAATTTTCTCTTGCATGCACATTTGAAATATGAACTTCTACTACGGGTGTATTTATGCTAGCAATAGCATCTGCAATAGCAATAGATGTATGTGTATAGGCTCCGCCATTTAGAATAATCCCATCATAAGAAAAGCCCACTTCGTGTAATTTATCTATTAAGACACCTTCTGCATTAGATTGAAAATATTCTAATGCTACCTTTGGAAAAGTTTTTTTCAATTGCTCCAAATACTTTTCAAAAGTCATTGAGCCATATACGTCAGGTTGACGAATGCCCAATAAATTTAGATTTGGACCATTGATGATGATTATTTTCAAGATTTGCTATTTTATTTAGGACTAATTATCAATTAGCTTCTTCCGCTAAAAATTTGAGACGAACCAATTCTATTTCTTCCATATTGATATCATCATCTTTCAATTCAGCATACGCTTCTTCGAGAGAATCTGTTTCTGATTCCATAAAATAATCATAAATATCATCTACTACTTCATCTTCCAATTCTTCTTCAAGATAATAATTAATATTGATTTTTGTACCCGAATTTACAATAGAATACAATTCTTCCATG
>CAZOHX010000715.1:0-1840 GCA_964579315.1 uncultured Saprospiraceae bacterium | reverse complement strand
AAATGTATGACAAGTATTATCTTGTTGCTGGACAAAAATTCATTGGACGGTACAATCCAATGGGCCCAGATCACGGTCCTGGATTTATACAAGCATATACAGATGCTGTAAGAATATTTTCAATCGAAGATGATGGGACAAGCATTAACATCACACATTATCCAGAATATTTTGATACCGATGATTTACATAGAAGAGATTATAATGTGGAATCTCAAATTATGCCTGCTGGTTCATTTGGACTTACATCCTTTGCGGGTGTTTTTCAAAAAACCATGGATTTACCATTTTTGAATACAGTAGATATTGATTCTTCTGGATATACTGTCAATAACGATTTTACACAATACTACAATCATTATCATTGCGGAGTTATTCCATTGTACTCCGATTCTGAAAATGAAATGCACACGGTATTTTTTGGTGGAATCGCACAATACTATGATAGTTTAGGAGTCTTGGTTCAAGATAATAAAGTTCCTTTTGTCAATACCGTAGCTAGAGTGACACGAGACAAAGATGGTGTAATGGCAGAATATAAAATGCCAACTGTTATGCCCGCCTTATTGGGTGCAGGCTCGGAGTTTATTCTCAATAAAGATATTGCACATTTTGAAAATGAAGTTTTAAAATTGGATGAAATTTCACTAGAAGGAGATGGCACAATGGTAGGATATATCTATGGGGGAATCAGCAGTACTCAACCGAATATTTTCTTTATCAATAACGGAACACAAAGCAATGCAAGCAGTCAAATTTTTGAAGTATATTTTACCAATAAGGTAGTCGGAACGCATGATTTAAATGCACAAAGTCAAGGCAGTTTGAAGGTTGTAGTTGTTCCAAATCCAAGTGATGGTGACTTCAAAGTACAATATCATCTCAAAAAAAGAAGCGATGTAAGATTGACCATTACGGATATCAATGGAAGAATTTTAGATCAAAGTTTATTGCCAAACCAGACCATTGGTGATCATTATTTTGAGAAAGCCATCAATCATTTAGGTAGTGATGGTATTTATTTTTTAAGTATAGAAACTGATTATGAAAAAGCGTTTCGAAAAGTGATTTTGAAACGATAAAACTCAAATTTTATTTAGAGCCAAAGAACACATAGCATTGGGGCTCTCTTGCCCCAATGCTCTTCTATACTATTTCAAAATTTACTTAATGCTAAAATAATAGAGTGACTGATCTAGTGTAATATTTTTACAATTCCACAACTATTGCTCGGAACTAAACTCTTATCTCCCATCCAAATCAACACAATATCACGCTTCTACTCTTTTCAAAGCAAATAACATATTCCCAATATCTTTATTTTGCAAGTATTTTTAACTTTTTTTAAAATTAATTTGCAATTTATAAAATTTTAACTCATCTTTGCAGAGTAAGTATTCACTAACATAATTAAAATTAAAGAATAATGAAAGGGAAAAACAACATTGCAACAGGATTTTTAGTCATGGGATTATTCATGGCTTACGGATTTTTTTTAATCTATTTAAGAGATTTTGCTCCAGGAAAAGAAGAATGGGTCAATAATTACTCTTCTGGAAAACATTTTGAAACAAGATTGGCACATGTCCATGGAAATTTATTCGCATTCTTAAATCCGACATTTCCCACACTTAAATCCGTAAATAATATTTATTATATTTTGGACCCATTAGTTTCAATATTTTCAGATGGACCTCTTTTATATTAACACAGATTGGGTTATTTTTTTGTACTCCGTAAATGAAATGAATACCATGAAACATCGCAAATACCCATCTTGTCGTTGGGTTTTTTATTGGTTTTCCCACTTGATTTGGAATTGTTTCATCTAATTCTTCCA
>CAZOHX010000714.1:0-1840 GCA_964579315.1 uncultured Saprospiraceae bacterium | reverse complement strand
GATTTGAACAAAATCTATCTAAAAATATAAACATAAAAACATATGTCCACCTACTCGTATGTTTGTCCAAAGATATTAAAAGAAATGGTTACCAAATAAAATTTTAAATTTGACTATGCAAAGGGATGTAGACCTTACCTACTAAGCAAGATTTTCTATGCAGAAATTAAGAGAGTCACCCCTTTGTGTAGTTCTTAGAGCCAGAACAGTATTTAAAACGGTATTTGCTACAATATCAGTTAGAATTATAATCGAGACAAGGCGATTTGGGAACTATATTTTTTAATTTTAAAAGTAACTATTATGAAGAAAAAAATTGTATGTTGTTCCATTGGAATGGATATTGGCAAAAGCTCCATTCATATATGCGTAAAATATCAAGATGACTTAACAGCTGTTTCGATAAAATCAACACGAAAATTTAGCAATGCTCCAAAAGGATGGGAAGCTCTATCTAAACATTTGAACAAGTTTCTTTTGCCAGATTTACCATATATTATTATTCTTGAAGCCACAGGTGTTTATTATGAAAATATTGCTTATTTTTTAAATGATTTAGATTATGAAGTTTGTGTGATTTTACCAAAACAAAGTTCTTATTTCGCCAAAACTATTAATCAAAAATCAAAAAATGACGACATGGATAGTAAAATGTTGGCTCAAATGGGAATAGAAAAATTTGGATCATTGAAAAGATGGAATGCACCATCTGAATGCATGAGAAAATTAAGACAACTGGTTAGATATAGACTCCAATTAATGAAACATGGTGCTCAGTTTAAAAACCAATTACATGCTGTAAATCACTCACATAAACCAAGTCAATCCGTATTATTAGGTTTGGAACAACAAATTAGTTTTATTGAAGCTCAAATTCAGGAGTTAGAAAAAGAAATAGAACAAAATGTACAAATGGATCCTACACTAAATCAGGGGATTCAAAATATTTGTACAATAAAAGGGTTTGGTTTAATGAGTGCAGCAACAATTGTGGCAGAAACTTATGGTTTTGAACTTTTTAAAAGTATTCCACAATTAGTGAGTTATGCTGGTTATGATGTAGTACAAAATCAATCAGGTAACAGAAATGGTAAAACAAAAATTTCAAAAAAAGGAAATGCTAAAATTCGAGCAGCAATGCATTTTCCAGCTTTAGTGGCTGTGCAGACGAATGAAGAACATTCTATATTCTTTAATCGAATATTTGATCGTAACCCCAAAATAAAAATGATTGGATACGTAGCAGTCCAACGAAAATTACTAGTACTAGCTTATTCTTTATATAAAAATAAAACTTCGTACGATCCGAATTATGCAAAACGAAAAAAAGAAGTAATGAATGAGACCCTAGTTTAAAAAAAGCAGGTAAGACATTATGTCTTACCTACACTGTATAGTTATAAAAAAATATAACTTACTTATCGGTAAAGTTAAGTAAATTATATTTTTAAATAGCAGTTTTTTAAGGAAAATGCTATAACGGAATTTTATTGGCTATACCGAATATAATTTGGTTTAAATCAATATTTTTTTATCAAATTACTTGGATTTTAACACAGTATCTTAAGTTTTCGAGATATGCAAAAAATGACGCAGAATGACTTGTATACCAAGTTGTTTCGTGTATAGAATTCCAACGGGACTTGCTATGTTGTTCATTCTGTGGATATACACTTTACCCCAAATTCTCATTCGGGGTTAGTTTTGGTAAACCCCCGTTGGGCTCGTTGGGGTTGCATACTTTTCATATTCCTTTTTTACTAAACAAGTTTTCTAACGGACTATTAAAACAAGAAATATTTACCTGTTTTGAATTTCAATTTTCAAAGTAACCGCATTC
>CAZOHX010000713.1:0-1843 GCA_964579315.1 uncultured Saprospiraceae bacterium | reverse complement strand
GGGTGATAGATCTAGGCATCAGTCCTGTATCAATCCAAGAAAGACATTGTCCTATCACATGGTTTTTCCATTCCTTTGGATTATGATGAAATTGACCATCAATTGTACCTTCGGTAATCCATTCTCGTAGCCATTTTTCATGTGCATCCAATTTAAAAAACCAGTGTTTCGTCTCCTTCAAAGTAGGTTTTTCTCCACTCATTGTAGAGCGAGGATTTACCAATTCTAAAGGGGATAAATCCGATCCGCATTGCTCACATTGATCTCCATAGGCTGCATCGTAACCACATTTCGGACACGTACCAATAATATATCGATCTGCTAAAAACTGTTGATATTTTTCGTCGTAATATTGCTCGCTTACTTTTTCATCAAATTGATCTCCCTTTTCGAGTAATTTCAGGAATATTTCTTGAGCAGTTTCATGATGAATTTGTTCACTCGTTCGATGATAAAAATCAAAAGAAATTCCCAACTTTTCAAAAGTAGCCTTATTGAGATTATGATATTTATCTATGATTTCCTGTGGAGAAATTCCTTCTTTCTTAGAACGAATCGTAATCGCCGCCCCATGCTCATCCGAACCACAAACCCATAAAATGTCCTTCCCCATCAAACGCATGTATCTCACATATATATCTGCGGGTAAGTATGCACCTGCTAAGTGCCCTAAGTGCAACGCTCCATTGGCATAAGGTAAAGCAGAGGTGACTGTATATCTTTTTGGATTTGTTTTCATCATTATATATTAATCTTAAAAAATGCAAATATAAGATTTTTATACATCTTTCTCCCAATTGTTTTCTATTCAAAATAATAGGACTAATCCAAAAACATATGAACCGAATAATTTTTCAAAATTGTAGTATCAAAGTGTGTAAAAAATCCACCACCTACTATACCATACCCATCACTTATTTCTGAATCCCCACATAAGCAATAGCCGCTTTCGCAAAATCAACCCACATTTCTTTATAATCATAAGGTACTTGAACCCATTCTTTCATAGGTCGCCCTTTTCCTGATGGGTCAAATAATTTGGACGCATCCAAACTTAAAGCTTCTTGATGAGCTTCTCCCTTGAGCTTGAAAACCATTTCATTTTGAAAGAAACAAACAAATGCTTTTTTATTGACTTTGAAACATGGTTTTCCAAAGAGATTTCCTTTTATGGAATCCTTTAATTTTTCTCCGATTTCTCTAAATAATTTTTCTTGTTCAGACATATTTATCTAAATATTACTTTTTTATGATTTAACCTTAAAAGACCAAGTAAAAGAGAATCGAGCTACTTCTTCACCTGACTTCATCCGACCAATTGCATCTACGCATACTTCTACCCCTTCTCCCGTGTCGATTGCTTCTTGGACAGCTGACTGAATTTTCAATCCTTCATTACAAGTAAAGTAAGTGGTATCTGTAGCTTTTTTAGAAAAAGACGCTTCTACATTTGTAACCAACATAGAAATTCTTCCCCGACCCGCAATTGCAATAGAAGCCAGTAACCCAGTTGACAATTCTGCTGCACCATTTTGAGCAGCAAAATAAATAGATCGAAAAGGATTTTTTGTTCTTCTCGAAAACGGCAATACAATGATGCATTGATTAGGATCTACAACCTTAATTTTAATACGCCAAAATGCTACAGACGGCAGTCTTGACATAAAATAGAAACGAACTTTCAACGGACTCCTAAAATCTTTTAGCATTTTTTTAACAGCTGGACTATCTGGATTAAAAGTTAACATAGCACTATTTTGGACAATAAAAAAAGGAGTCCGCTCAAAAGCAGACTCCCGATATTTTAATAAGTTTACTGTCAAATCTTAATACTGTACACCTA
>CAZOHX010000712.1:0-1846 GCA_964579315.1 uncultured Saprospiraceae bacterium | reverse complement strand
CCAAACATAAAATCAAATTCATCCTCAAATACAAATTTATCTGTCGAGCCAAAGAAACTACCACCAGTTAATGCAAGAAATTTAGGAAAAACACAAGTAAACTTTAGTACCCTATGGGGGAAAATAGGTGAATTATCAGATTGGGGAATCCAAAAATACGATTTAGGTCGTCCTGATTTCTCTAAAATATCAGCTGATGCGGGTATAGAAATCCCTGGAATGGGGAGATATCTTTTTGTTGGAAATAAATACTACAAATACAAAACTGATAAAAGTATTGATCCTCATTATCACCAACCTCCTAAATTATGGTCTAAATATCCCAAACTTTTACCTGGTGGTTGGTTAAAACTTCCAAAAGCTTTTCAATCGGGAATAGATGCAGCTTTTTACAATCCACAGTCCAAAAAATCATATTTTTTTAAAGGAAATCAATATATCAGACTGACTGGAAGAAAGGTTGATAAAGGTTATCCAATCAAACTACCCAAAAACTGGCCAGGGCTTCCTCCTGCATTCCAATCCGATATTGATGCAGCATTCACAATTTCAGAAGGGCGAAAATTATTTGTCATTTTAATTAAAAATAGATCCTTTGTCGCTTTTTACAAAGGAAAAATGTACACCACAGGTCGGACTAAAGATCTTTGGAAGGGGTTGCCCAAAGGATATTCTGGTGAAATACAAGCCATCATTCCAAATGGAACCGCAGGAAATTATCTTTTTTGTGGGGAACAATGCAGATTTGCCTACGGTAGCTCAATATCCACCGCTCCTAATTTCACTATACCCAATGCAATTCACAACCGATTTAAAGAAGCCGAACTCGTAGAAGTTTGGAATATACCCAGTCGAAATAGACCACTTATGTCTAAGATTTCGGGATCCAACAATGGAATAAATGTAACCGTTGGAGCTGGGATTGGAAAATCTCATAAAAAGGAAAAAGTAGATAAACCCAAAACCGACGATCAATATGAATGTGTCACTAAGCACATTGATGAAAAAGTGGTTTCTCCAGAAAATATTTTGCTAGATCCTACTACAGATGTTATTTGGTTAGGTGCCATTGTAGATGGAAACAGTATTCCAACAGGAGAATACAAACTCTTAAGCTATCCAAGACATTCGTTTAAAATTAGCACTTCTACTAGTGCTGCTGCCATTGGCAGTGCCGTCATTACAGAACCACTAAATAATAGTTTTGTAAGAAAAAAAGTAAAGCAGATTATTAAAAGTATAAATAAATTTCCATCAGAAAAAATGGTCTTTGAAAAAGAAGAAATAGAAAACGAAAAACAATTTAGACTTAAATTTTCTGGTCATTATAATACTGGAGTAGTAAAAGTAAGTGCTGGTTTAGATTTAAAAAGAAAATCAAAACAACATAGATTAGTTGTTAACTTTGTAGAAGAATGCTTTTCAATAGATATGGACGATGTTAAAAATTACAAACAATGGATTGTTAAGCCCCAAAATGTTGATTTCTATTCGACCATACCCATGTATATAGCATCTATCAAATATGGTAGAAGGGCATATTTGAGTATAGAATCAGAAGAGTCTTTAAAATCTCTTGAAACCTATTTTTCTGGTGCATATGCAGGTGCTGGTGTGAAATTGAACTATGACCAATCTCAATTATTAAAAAAATCAAAGGTGAAAGTATATATTGTAGGTGGGAATGGAAAAAATGCTCTCAAAGGCATCACGGGAGACTATAAAGCTTTTATAAAATACATCAATACGCCTATAAGATCCGCAGAGGAAATAAAACCACTTTCCTATACCATGAGATTTTTAAAGGATAATACGGTTGCAAAAGTGAGCCTTTCTTCCGTTTATA
>CAZOHX010000711.1:0-1850 GCA_964579315.1 uncultured Saprospiraceae bacterium | reverse complement strand
AAGGGGATTGAAACGATCAATCCTGCAGAAGATTTGCCACCTTTATATTGATATTTGAACATCTGACCCGACATAAAGGGGATTGAAACAACAACAGCAGGTGTAGATGCTGTATAATCACTAATTTGAACATCTGACCCGACATAAAGGGGATTGAAACTAACACCATAAAAGGTGTCTTTAAACACCTCTTCTTTTATGGCAAATACAGAGGCATCAAACTCTGCTTTTGTAAGAAAATGATAGTCTTTACTATCGACTTCATTTTCTCTCTTCTCCCTTGTAGTGCAAGATACTATTTTACGGTATCTTTCACTATTAAGGGCTATTAATTGTTCTTGTAGATAGCTTTTGCCTGAACCAGAGCCACCTACAATAGCAAGTATTGCCTTGCTCATTGTATCTCCTTTTTTTATAATTTTTTACTGCAAAAAAAAGTTGCAAGTAATATTTTTGTTATATGAAAAGAAAAAATCTAAAAAATATCAATTAATTAGGACACTCATAAGCAAATGCATAATAATCTCTTCTCTCCCAAATCATAAATACTGCACTATCTTTACTTCCAGGAACATTGGCTGCTGTTGTATAATTTAAAGGCGTAGTTCCATTCTCATGACTATTGCCAACAGTTGGATATACTAATTGTGGAACATATTGTGCTTCGATTGGTAAAGGATATTTTTTAGGTGAACACATAGTGTCTGGAATTGGTGTGTTACCTAATTTACCCGTGTTCGCTGAAAAATTTGTTTGTTTCATTAAAAATGGCTTAATCATTGCTGAATTAATTCCGTGCAATACTGCTGCAACACCTGCAAAATTTAACTCTGCATCTGATATTGGATCTTCGCCCTCCACATATCCACCAATAGGCAAAAAGCCTTGACAACTATTAGCGAAATACATTGAATTTCTAATAAAATGAAGATACTCTTGTCCTTTTGATTCAAGTTCATCCTGCGTGGTTTTAAAAGCTTCTACTTTTTGAACTACATCTTCCATTTCCTCTTCTGTTACAGGTTTATTACCATTACTTACATCTTCACTAAAAGTTGCAACACAATTTAATACAGAAGATAATAATCCTTGTGGTGTATATGCTGCTACTTCAGGACCCATTAACATTTTCCCCATTGTATCTTTTTGATATGGTGGAAACATTTCTGATATAAAAGGAATCTCAATTCCACCCCCTGCAAAACAAAAAATAGGCAACTTCTTTTTAAAAATTATACCAAACAAAGGAAAATATATAAAATGTGCATAAACAAATTCATCTCTACCACCTTCACTTCTGATAGTAGCCCTTGTAGTTCCACTCTTAATCATACTGCCACCTAAATCTAAATCAGCAAACGGAAAATGCATAGGTTTTTTTGTTGTTTCCATAAAACCTATTGGTTCAGCCATGTGTGCTTTGAAACCAATTGCAAAATCTAAACCACTTCCACAATGTCCTAACTCCATACTTATTTCAAATTCTCTAAAAAATAGCCCCCAATCGACAGCAGAAAATATATGATAAAGTGGTGTATCCAATTTATTGCCACCACCTTGTAAATTAACATTACCACCAAAATAATTAGATGTATCTGGTCTTTTTGCTGGTGTTCGAGGACCTGGAAAAGAATATGCACTTAATGAATTAAAAGATAATAAAACTGCTAATGTTATTGAACTTATTTTTTTGAAAAACATAAAAAATCCTTTTTTTATTTAATATACTTTTAATTATTATATCTTATAATTGAACTTAAAATATTTTTTCAAACTCAAGACAATATAGATATAAGAAAAAAAATACAAGCAAAATATATTTGCCATGCAAAAAATTTTAAATTTCGATT